>CAYVPZ010000087.1:0-11390 GCA_964453955.1 uncultured Solibacteraceae bacterium
TATGCTGCTGTAGCAGGCAACCATCATGTTGAAACAACCACGTCGTTTCGCAATTCTACTTCTGCCTTTCCTGGCCGCGGGCGCTGTCTTCGCGGCCGAGAGCGTGGCCCTCGATGCGGGCTGGGAATTCCATCAGGTCAAGGACGCGGACTGGCACCCGGCGCAGGTGCCCGGCTGCGTGCACACCGATCTGCTGCGGAACAAGCTGATCCCGGACCCCTTCTATCGCGACAACGAGGCGAAGCTGCAGTGGATCGAGAATGCCGACTGGGAATACCGCAGCACCATCACCGCCACGCCCGCGCTGCTGCGGCATCGCAACCTCCAGCTGGTGTTCGAAGGGCTGGACGCGTATGCGGAGGTCTGGCTGAACGACACCCAGGTGCTTACCGCGGACAACATGTTCCGCGAGTGGCGCGTGGACGTGAAGCCTTATCTGAAAGCGGGCGCCAACACGCTGCGCGTGGTGTTCCCCTCGCCCATCGGGGCGGCCGCGAAGGTCGCCGCCACCGACAAATGGCGTGAGAAGACGCACACGGCCGAGAAGACCTACATCCGCAAAGCCGCCTATGAATACGGCTGGGACTGGGGGCCGCGCTTCGTGACCAGCGGCATCTGGCGGCCGGTGCGGCTGGAGGCCTGGGACCGCGCGCGCATCTCCGACCTGCACATTCGCCAGCGCGATGTGACCGCCGGCGTGGCGCACGTGGTGGCCGAAGTGGAAGTGACCGCGGCGGCAGCGGAAGCCGCGGACGTGGCCGTTGAGTTTGCCCACGGGCATTCCGCCGGGGCGGCGGCGCGCACCGTGGAACTGCACGCCGGAGTGAACCATATCGATTTGCCGCTGGACATCATCAAACCCGATCTGTGGTACCCGGCCGGCTATGGAGCGCAGCCCATCTACAAATTCAGCGCGCGGGTGCGGGTGGGCGAACTGGTGGAGGACCGGGCCACGGCGCTTACCGGTTTGCGATCCATTGTGCTGCGGCGCGAGCCCGACCAGTGGGGGCGCTCGTTCGAATTCGTGGTGAACGGCATTCCCGTGTTCGGCAAGGGCGCCGACGTGATTCCGTTCGACAGCTTTCCCACGCGCGTGACCGCGGCGCAGTATCGGCAGGTGCTGCAGTCGGCCAAAGACGCCAACATGAACATGATTCGCCACTGGGGCGGGGGCTACTACGAAACCCAGGAATTCTACGACATCTGCGACGAGCTGGGCATCATGATCTGGCAGGATTTCATGTTCGGCAACGATTGGCAGCCGGGCACCTACGCCTTCAAGCAGAGCGTTGCGCAGGAAGCCGAGGACCAGCTCCGGCGCTTGCGCAATCATCCCAGCATCGTGCTCTGGTGCGGCAATAACGAAACCGAAGTCGGGTACATTTGGGCCGTCAAGGACCAGACCCCGGAAACGCGCCGGCGCATGTGGCAGGATTATCTCACCGTGTTCAGCGGCATCCTGGCCCGCGCGGTGGAACGCCTGACTCCGGAGACGCCATACTGGCCGAGTTCGCCGAGCGCGGATTTTGAGGATCTGTCCGACAATAACCAGTCGGGCGACATGCACGATTGGAGCGTCTGGCACGGCCGCGTTCCGTTCAGCGATTACGAGAAGCACTTCCCGCGTTTCATGACCGAGTACGGCTTCCAGTCGTTCCCGGAGATGCGCACGGTGGAAGAGTTCACCACCGCGGAGGATCGCGCGAGCATTTTCACGCCGGTGATGCTGGCGCACCAGAAAAACAAGGCGGGAAACGCGATAATTCACGATTATTTGCTGCGTTATTACGCCGAGCCGAAGGATTTCGCGTCATTTCTTTATGTCAGCCAGGTGCTGCAGGCGGAAGGGATCAAGGTGGGGGCGGAGCATCTGCGGCGCGACCGCCCGCGCACCATGGGGTCGATTTACTGGCAGTTGAACGATTGCTGGCCGGTGGCGTCGTGGTCGAGTTTGGATTATTACGGGCGCTGGAAGGCCCTGCAATATTACGCGCGGCGCTTCTACAACGACCTGCTGGTTTCTCCGCACGTGGACGACGGCAACCTGGCGGTGTGGGTGGTTTCCGACCGGACCGCGGCGGTGAGCGGCGAGCTTCGCGTGCGCCTGATGAAGTTCGATGGCACGGTGGTGAGCGACAAAACGCAGCCCGTGCAGGCGCCGGCGCTGTCGAGCCAGATCTACGTGAAGGTGCCGAAGGAAGAGCTGGGCGGCGACCTCAAACAGATCTTCGCGGTGACCGATTTGAAGGTGGGCGGCAAGACGGTTTCGAGCAATCTTCTGTTGTTTGCTCTGCCGAAGGAGGTGCATTTGCCGGCGGCCGAGATTGCGAGCGAGCTGACGAAAGCCGGCGATTCGTACCGGCTGCGGCTGTCGTCGAAAGTGCTGGCGCGGAGCGTGAGCGTAGCGTTTGGGAATGTGGACGCGAAGCTGTCGGACGATTATTTCGACCTGCTGCCTGGACAGCCCGTGGAAATTCGCGTGGACAGCGCGGCGGCGGCGGACGAGTTGCGCGCGAGTCTGAAAGTGGTTTCGCTCAGCGATGCGTTTGCGAAGTAATTTAAGGAGCGCTCCCGAGCCGCTTGATTAACCCTCACGGCGAAGAGTCCGTTAAGTCCCGCAACGGCCAGGGGCCAGTCATGTACCGGCAAACATTCGTCGCCCGCAACGTTGCGCGGGGGAGCCCGGGGTGCTTCCACGCCTCGTGATCCGCCCCTCCGACGACTGAGCAACGGACTCTTGTCTGGAACGTAGCACCGGGTTGGCCGCCCGGCGATGGCGGTTGTCTGTAAGTTGAGGGGATCAGGGGAAATAGAGTTTGCGAATTGCTGGGAACGGCGCGGCGGGGCAAACAGACGCGAACGATCGGCTTCAGATTGGCCTCCCTGAAAGCCATGCCGCCGCAGTCAAACACACTGTAATGACGATCGAAAAAACGATAGGGAGGATAAAGAGGTATCTCCAGCTCACCACCGTGATGGCGGCAAAGCAGAGCGCGAGAGCCCACACAGTGACGCGCATGAGCGCCAAAGTCTCAGCCGGAAGGCCACCCAGCTGCCACGCTAATATCGCCGCGAACAGATAAAACACCCCGACCGTGAATCCGGCCGCGACAAAAAGGTCCCAGTATGTCCGGCTGAACCCCTGCACGTCAAAGTGAATTGACCGCATGGAGCCAAGAAGCGCATCAACTCCCCATGTGGGATCGGACTGGCGAAAACCGAGTGTATGTCCGACCGCAAAAAGCAGCAGAAGAGCGGCTGCGATTCGATACAACAGAGAAGCCTTCATGTCCTGCCTCCAAAGACAACGGCGGAAGTGTAGCACAGTGCCCGCCCGGCATGTGCGGCACTGGTGACCTAAAGCGGGCGCGCGCGGCAGCCGATCTCACGCATGAATGAACGCGTCGCGGCTGGCGGTCTCGCTCGGATTTCTGGCGCTGCTGGCCATGGTCGCAAAACCGGTGTGGGAGGCCCGCGATCAGCCGAATCTGGGCTTGTTCGGCGATGACGGGATCTACTGGGTGGCCGCCAAATCGCTGGCGGACGGAAATGGATACCGCGTCCTCAGCCTTCCGGGCCAGCCGTGGGCGGCGAAGTACCCGCCGCTCTATCCGCTCTTCCTGTCGGCCGCCTGGCGGCTGGATCCGGTGTTCCCGCGCAATCTTCCCGTGGCCGCGGGCCTGCAGGCCGCGCTGCTGCCGGTGTACCTGGCGCTGGTGTTGCTGGCGCTGCGGCAATTCGGCTTTTCCTGGCGGCGGACGTTTCTGCTGGCGGCGATGACGCTGGTTGTGCCCTACGTGCTGCTGATGGCCATCTCGCTCATGGCTGAGGTGCTGCTCTGCTGCTTCCTGCTGGCGTCCATCGTGGCCATGGAGCGGGCGGTCGCGGTGAACGGCGGTGCGAGCCGCTGGTGGGCACTGGGCGCGGGGCTGCTGGGGGGCGCCGCCTACCTGACCCGGTCCGCGGCCCTGCCTTTGTTCGCCGCCGTGCCCCTGTTCTGTCTGTTGCGGCGGAGGGTGAAGCTGAGCGCCTTCTTCCTTGCCGCGGCCCTGCCGTTGGCGGCGGCCTGGCATCTCTGGACCATGACCCACGCGGCCGTGAGCGTCGACCCGGCCAATTCCAGTTACCTTGCGGATTATCTGCGCATTGTCCATGCCAACGGATTCTGGCCGAACCTGGGGAAACAGGTGGCCGACCTGTCGAGCGCGGTGTCGGACAGCTTTTTCCCTGGAATCGCCGGGTTGCTGGGCGGACTGCCCCTGCACCATCTGGTTCTGGCCGCTGCCATTGCCGGCGGGATACGGCTGGGGCGCCGTCAGCAATGGCCCCTCTACCTGGTCTTCGCCGGTTTGTATCTGGGGATGCTGCTGTTCTGGGCCGGCGGGCTGGCGCGCTATCTGGTTCCGGTCTGGCCGGCATTGCTGGCGGGCATCGCGGAGGAGGCGAGCCACTTCGCGTCCTTGTGCGAGCAGGCCATTGCCCGATCACGCCATGGGCGCGACGGCCACTTTTTCGGAGCGACGCCCCGGTGGGCGCTTATCGCCGTGGCCGGGCTCATCGCCATCCGCAGCGACTGGCTCACCTCCAGCCTTGTGTCCGCCGAACTGGCTGAGCTGCGCGCCGAACGGAGCCGGGACAACGGCGCATTCGCGTGGGTGGCCAGGAACGCCGGGACGGACAGTGTGGCGCTGGCGTGGAAGGATGCGCCGCTGTACCTCTACACGCGGGTTCCGGCGTCGCGTTCGCTGTACCGCGCCGTGGCGCCGGTGAAGGATGGGCCGTGGACCGAGCCAGGCTCGTTTGCCTCGCTGCCCGCGCAGTACCGGCGGGCCTTCCTGGTGGTGCTGGATTCGGACTTCGGTCCAGAACTCGGCGACCGGGGTATCGGCACGGTGCGCCGGGCGGCGGAGTCCATCGCCGAGGCCCGTTTGGAATACCGCGCGCCCGGAGCGTTCATTTACAGCCTGCCGCTGCGGCGATGAGACGCGGCTGGCGCCGCGTGTCCCCGTGTCCTCAGGTTTTTTCGGCGATGGCGCCCACCAGACCCAGATCCAGAACAATGTCGCCCTGCTCGTCGATGTGGAAGGCCGGGGCGAAGCGGGCGTTCCAGACGATCTCGTCGTAGCGGTAGGAGTAGCGCGCGTTGACGGTCTGGCTGAACGTGTCGTCGAAGCCTTTGATCAGGATCAGCAACTCCGCCTGCAGACGCTCGAGGTCGGCGGCGGTCTTGCCGAACAAGGGGCTGCTTTCCTCTATGGGATGGACGATGGTCCAGGTGAGCGGGAAGAAAATGATGCCTTTGCGCTCGAGGTTCAGGATGTCATAACGCCGCTGTGGAACTCCGTTGCCGGGGGTCACGGTCATCAGCAGGACCCGCGCCTCCAGCTCCATCAGGGTGTTCCGGCGCTCGTTGACGACGCGAAACTGCAGGCTGGCGCCGTCCTGATACGGCGCGATCAGCACGTTGGGGCTGAAGGCGATCCGCGCCGAAGGACGCGACACCCGCGCCAGCAGCAGGCCGGTGCAGACGGCGAAGGCCATCAGGCCGAGCAGGGCCTCCGTGCTGGCGATGAAGTTTGCCGTTACGCCGCGCGGTACGATGCCGCCGTAGCCGACCGTGGTGAGCGTCTGCGCGCTGAAGAAGAAGTCGTCGAGAAAGCGCCGCGCCGAACTGGCCGTGCTGACCCCCTGCAACTCGTTGGGATCGAGATGGAAGTAGATCAGGGCGAAGCCGGTGTTCACCGTCAGCCACAGCAGCGCGAGGACCGTGCCGAACCCGGTCCACGACATGTTCACGAGGGCGAGCCAGGGGTGGAACGCGCGCCAGGTGGCTCCGCGCCGGCGGACGTTGAAGCTGCCGTCCTTGTTGATGGCGCGGCGAAGCGGGTTGCTGAATTGTTGGGTGAGACCGGGATCGAAGGACGGCTGTTCCATATCTGAGGATGGTAGCAGCCAGGGCCGGGGCGAGATCAGGCGGCCGTTGCCGCACGCTCGTCTGGTTTTCGGGAAACCACCACGACGGAGGGATGACTGCGCTGTCCCTCTGCCTGGCAATGTATGAGATCAGGTACACTCTCATGCATCAGTGTGGTGGCTTCCCGAAAGGACGAAGCCCCGTGGATGTTCCAGTCGCCGGCGCCGAGGAGAGCAAGCAGAGATTGGCAATCTTCCTTGTCCGGGTCGATTGCCAGGAAGGTAATTCTTTCCGTGAGGAGTTGAGAAGCGGGTAGTTTTTTCATGGTGGGAACCCGGGGATCCTCAGTGGCGACACTGGAAGTGATTGAATACATAATGCATCCAATAGGGCGTAAACTCTTGGAAACGACGTTAGTGCACGTTGGACGCCATATGAGTACGATACGTTCCATGCCGGGGGGCTGGGTGGACAAGGCCGATCTGGCGAAAGGGCCGAATGGCTGCAATCTGTGCCGCTGGTGCAACCTGGAAGTGCCCGAGGGCCGGCGCACCTTCTGTTCGGACTGGTGTGTGGAGGAATGGAAGGTGCGCAGCGACCCGGGGCATCTGCGGGAGAGGACGTTCGAGCGGGATAAGGGTGTGTGCGCGCTGTGCGGGCTGGATTGCGTCGCGGAGTTTCACCACATACGGCGGCTTCGGGGGGCGGCGCGGCTGCGTAAATTCGCCGAGTACGGAATCCGGCCGGGCAGCCGGCGGAGCCTGTGGGACGCCGACCACATTGTGCCGGTGGTGGAAGGCGGCGGCGAGTGCGATCTGGCTAATATTCGCACGCTTTGTCTGAAGTGCCATCGGAAGCAGACCGCCGAGCTGCGGGCGCGGCGAGGGACCGGCCCCACGGGCTGAAGTCCAGGTGGTCATAAGCGAATTGCCGGAAGTGGTTATTGCGGTTCAGCGGCGTCGACTCTACGATTCATACGTGATGGTGGCGATGCTGACGAGTGTACTCGCGGGACTTCTGTTCCAGAGCGCGGCGGGCGGGCTCAGGCCGGCGGATCAAACCACGCCGGCCGCGTTGCCGATCAAACAACTTCCTCCCGAGGAGCTCGGCGACATCTTTATGGCGCGCAAGAGGTATCGGGAGGGGCTCGAACAATACCAGCGCTGCGATCGGAGCTCCGCGGTGATTGCCAACAAAACTGGCATCGCTTTCCACCAGCTCCTCGACCTTCCGAACGCCATGCAACAGTACAAGCGGGCCACGAAGCTGAACCCGCGCTATTCGGAAGCGTTCAACAACCTGGGCACCATCTATTACAGCCAGAAAAGCTACCGGCGGGCGATCCATCTGTACCGGACGGCCCTGCGGCTAGCGCCGAATTCGGCCACGGTGTACAGCAATCTGGGCAGCGCGTACTTTTCGACGCACCGCTTCAAGGACGCGATGGCGGCGTATCAAAAGGCGCTGGATCTGGATCCCGGCGTTTTTCTCTATAGCTCTCTCAACGGTGTTCTCCTGCAGGAACAGAGCGTGGAGGACAAGGCCCGGTTCCACTACTACATGGCCAGGATCTACGCGCAGAAAGGCATGAACGACCAGGCGCTGCAGTCCATTCGCAAAGCGCTTGAGGAAGGCTTCAAGGAACCGCGGAAGTTCCGCGAAGAGCCGGAGTTCGCCGCGTTGAAGGGCAACCCGGAATTCGAAGAGCTCATGAAGCGGGAGCCGCGCGCGTTGTAGATGGATCGCCGATGCGCGTGATTGGGCCGGGTCATTTCCTTTTTGCCGTTGGGCTGGCGGGGCTGGGCGTTCTCAGCCTCATCTTCGGCGATTTCCCGTACACGTGGCAGCCCGTTCCGGACTGGGTCCCCTGGCGGGAAAGTCTCGCCCACGCTTCCGGCATTCTCATGCTGGCGGCCGGCATGGGCATGCTGGTGAAGCGCACCGCAAAGGCATGCGCGCTGGCGATGACCATCTATCTGCTGAGCTGGGTATTGCTGCTGCAGGCTCCGCGCGTGGCGCAGGCTCCGCTGAATGTGGGCATGTGGCTGGGCTTGTCCGAGAGCCTTGTGCTGATGACCGGGGGCTGGATTCTCGTCGCCTCTCTGGCGGGACCGGAAGACAGGTGGAGTACGTTCGCGGGCGGCCCGCGCGTGGCCAGGCTCCTGTTCGGCTTTGCGTGCGTCATCCTGGGCCTTTCGCATTTCGTGTATGCGGACGCTACGGCGGGCATGATTCCAGCGTGGATCCCCGCCCACCGGGGCTTTGCCTGGCTGACCGGCGCGGGGCATTTCGCCGCCGGCGCCGCCATTCTGTTCGCCGTTCTCCCTCGCCTGGCCGCGAGCATGGAAGCGGGCATGATCAGCTCGTTCGTGCTCCTGATTCATGTACCCGGCGTGGCCACGGCGCCCACCAGCCGGCTGCAATGGACCATGCTGTCGGTGGCGTCGGCGCTGGCGGGTGCGGCGTGGATCATTGCGGGATCGCTCGAGGGAGCCCCATGGGGTTGGGCGGGGACTTCTCCCGCGGGCGCGCCTCGACAGGCTACTGAGCCGGCGCCTTGAGATAACGGCTGGCGAAGGTCAGGAAGGCCGGCCAGTTCGGACCGGCGGTGTGCCCGCCACTGTGCTCGCGGAAGGCGATGTCGCCGTCAATCAGCGCGGTCTCCATGGGCGGCATTTCGGTGGCGCCGAGATCTTTCCTGCCCAGGAGCCGATACACCGGTCCGGAATCGGCGGCGGCCAGGAACATCCCCCTGGCGTCCACCCATGCGTCGCCTGCCGTGGGCGAGCCGCTACTGATGAAGACCGGACGTGGGGCGCACAGCGCGACCAGCTCGTGCGCGTCCACCGGCAGATCGTTCGGGGTGAGGGGGCTGGCGTATTTGAGGAAGTTGCCAGCCATCCAGTGGTACTCGCCCGTGCCGGCGATGTTCTCCACCCGCTCGCCGAAATCGCGGCGGTGCAGTTTGGCGCCGCCTTCGCCGGAGGAAGCGACCAAAGCGATGGCGAAGCGCTGGTCGTATGCCATGGTGACGACGGCGGCCTTGCCGTAGCGGGAGAGGCCCTCGATGCCCACCTCGCTGGCGTCCACGGATTTGTCGGTCTCGAAATAGTCGAGGACGCGGCTGGCGCCCCAGGCCCACGCGCGCAGGGCGCCCCAGTCGTCCAGCTTGCGGGGCTGGCCCTTGTTGACCAGACCGATGATGCCCTGGGTGAGACCGGCGCCGTTGTCGGCCTGCACGGTGGTGGGAATCAGGACGGCATAGCCCCAGCCTTTGGCGAGAATCTGCTGTTGCCAGGTGGGGCCGGGGCCGCCCGGATCGCCGGGGCCGGGAGCGGGGGGCTTGATTCCGCGCGCGGCCATTTGCTCGCGAAAGCGGCGCATGAAGGCCGGGTCGAAGCCGAATTCCAGGATCACCGGCACGGGGCCGGGGGCGCTGGCCGGGGTGGTGAGCGACAACTGCATGTCCACGGTGATGAGCGGGTACGCCGAATTATCCACGTGGCCCACTAATTGTTTGGTGATTACCGGGAAATCGCCGTTGATTTCTTTGGTGGTGGCGGTGATTTCCCAGCGCACCGATGGCGTGACGGCGGGGACGCGGCCATAGACTTCGCGGTCGAAGTCCTCGACGATTTCGGGGCGGCGCTGGTTCCACCACACCGCAGGCGTGGTCACCTTCTGCCCGTTGTTCAGAGTCAGCGGGTCGGGCAGGTTGGGGTACGGGCTGGCTTTGGATTCGTCGTAGTTGACGGCGTTGGGGGCATCCGCGTGGTTGGGGTCCGCGCCGGGCCGCAGCGCTTTGATGTGGAGGAGATCCATGATGCGCTGATGGTCCTGTTCGGCGGTCAACTGTATGGGCGCCGGCGGGGCGACGGCCGCGATCAGGAGGAAAAGGCCGGGCAGGCAGCGAATGAAGGACGGAAGGGGCACGATTATTGAAGCTCCTCAAACTGCGTTATTCGCATCTCGCGATCCGGAAAGACAGCGCGGATTTCCAGTTTACCTCCGAGCGCTTCCACATAGCCGGCCAGCGTGCTCAGGTAGATGTCGGTGCGGTGCTCGATCTTGGACACCTCGCCCTGATTCACGCCCAACGCGTCGGCGAGCTTCGACTGCGTCATCCGGCGCGCTTTCCGGACTTCCTCCAGCGGCATTGACGCCAGCGTCTGGCGTACGCGGCCGGCGATCTTCCGTTGCCGCTCAGCCGGCATGGCGTTGACCAGGTCACGAAACTTCCGGGTTGGCATTAGAGTTTTCCCTCCTTCTTCAGTTCGTCCAGGTGCCGATCGTAAAGCCGATCCGCCACCGGAATGAACTTTTCATACCAGCGGTCATCCCCGGTTTTGTCTCCGCCCAGGAGAAGAATGGCCGTGCGGAGAGGATCGAATGCATACAGCGTCCTCAACGCCTTCCGCCGCTCTGCGTCCGTAATTCGCGCATGTGACCGTGACGCGAGGCGTTGATCTTCGAACTGTATGGGAAGCCCAGGGCGGGTCCGAGTTCGGCAAGCAGACCGACGCAGTGAGCGATGTCGTCCTGTTGGTCTTCCGTGAGGGACTCCCACCAGGCAGCGAACTCTTCGGTGAACTCGACCTCCCATGCCACACACTATTATGCCATAGACAGAATATTCCGTGCGCGGCATTTCTGGCGACAGGTTCGATGGGGCGCCAGCGGAAGGTATTGAGGCGTCCATCGGGGTTCCGGAGAGATCATCTCAGCGCCCGCCGGCCTCTGTCCGATAAGATAGAAACATCAGTGTAACCGTCCAACCTGCCGGACTCGCGTTGCTCGACGGCGCGAGGCAATGGATTACCGTGCCTGCCGCGTTCACGCGCCGGCGGGTGCGCGGCCCCGTCGATCATCGCCAGCTTCCCGCACTCACCGGCGTGCGCTTCCTGCTGGCCATCTGGGTGGTGTTTCACCATCTCACCGGCCGGCGCATGATGCTGGAGAGCTGGGCGGCGTCTCTGCCAAGCTCGCTCCATGAGATCATTCGCGGCGGCTACCTGGCGGTGGGCACGTTCTTCGTGTTGTCCGGGTTTGTGCTGGCGCGGAGCTACGGGTCGATCAGGTGGGACCGCCGGAACCTGATTCGCTACGGCGTGGGCCGTTTCGCGCGCGTGTATCCCGCGTACCTGCTCAGCCTGCTGATTGTCACGCCCTACATTTGGACGTTCCTCTCCACGCCCGGGCGGCCGTCCACGGCGGAGAGGGCGTCGGTTCTGGCCAGCTACATTTTCGTTCTGCAGGGCTGGGCGGCGCGCGCCACCGTGCATTGGAATACGCCGGCGTGGTCGCTCTCGTGCGAGTTCTTTTTTTATCTGTGCTTCCCCCTGTTTGCGTTTTGCCTGCGGAAGAGGAGCGCGATTACGGTGGCGGGAGCGCTGGTGGCGACGGTGGCTTTGCCCCTGCTGCTGGCGCGGCTCGGCGTCCCCGATTTCTGGAAGCCGCTCACGCACATGGCCGATTT
>CAYVPZ010000088.1:0-11374 GCA_964453955.1 uncultured Solibacteraceae bacterium
GAATTTCGTATCGAGCACCGTGTCTTTGTCGCGCGAGTTACCGTTGAGCCAGGTAAAATCGCCGTAGGCGAAGGGGGTGAAGTTGTCCACCGCGGGCCCGGCATCCGGCGCGGCCAGAGCTTTGGGAAGAACGTCCGGGGGCGGCGCCGGCGGAGTGGCCGGGGTATCCGGCGAGGCCGTCGCATTGGTGGCAACGGCTACTGTACCCGGCAACACCGGGATCTCCGGCTCTTTGGAATTCGTAGCAAGGAGCGGCCCATGCGGCTGCCTCACTGGGGCGTTAGCGGCCTGGGCCTGATCCTGGGCGGCGTTGGCGTTCTTTTTCTCCAGTTCCGCCTCGAGGAGCTCGATACGTTTTTCCATGGCGTCAAGCTTCTCAGCCACCGCGGAGCTTAGCGGAGGATCCGCGGCATTGGGCATGAAGTCGGCATGATACTGCTCGCCGGGTGTGAGTGTGACCGTGAAAACTTGTGGAAAACCTAGACCGGCCTTAGTGGCCACAACTTTGTAAGGACCCGGTGTCAGGCCGGAGATTTGGTACTCGCCCGTTGCGCCGGACACAATGGTCCGGGCTGTGTTGTCCTGCAGGTTAGTGATTTGCAGCGAGACTTCTGGTATCGCCGTGCCCGAGGCATCGCGGACGGTTCCGACGATGCTGCCAGACGTTGACTGTGCACGAAGGTCTCGCTGGCCGAAAACGAAAAAGCTCGATACCGTCAAAAGCCCGCCAGCGAATAGTCTTATAGTGCGCGACTTCATGTTGTGGTTCCCTCCTGAATTGGGCCCACCTCATCCTTTCGGCTTGTCGTGCGACAGACGGTGTCCAGCGACCCGCTACGGAGTGCGGCTACGAACCAAGTAGTCTCGGTGCAAGGTGGAAGACTAACTAACGGCTAGTCTACGGGCAGTTGCATGAAGACGCCGTGAGGACAGTAAACGCTTTTTTGTTTCATGCCCATAACGATTCTTGATGGGAGCTTTATCGGAGGAGGATGCATGTAGGCCCGCTCACAAAAAACGGCTCGGAAAGGGAGCGCGCGTTGCGGGGAGATGAGAATCGCGTCAAACGGGCAGGCAGTCGGCACTGTTGAAGCGGTAACCGATGTGCGGGTCGGTGACCAGATATGTGGGGCGCGCGGCGTCGTCACAGAGCTTTTTCCGTAGCTGGCGCATGAATGTACGCAGGTATTCAACCTCGCCGCGATACTCCGGCCCCCACACCGCGGTGAGAAGGCGCGCATGTGTGAGCGCCAGGCCGGCGTGCGCCATCAGGTAGTACAGCAAGTCGTATTCCTTGGGAGTCAGATGAATCGCCTCGCCGGCTTTGCGGACCAAACGGCGCGGGGGATCAAGCTCTATATCGCCAATTCTAATCATGGCGGCGGCCGCGGTGTGCGGGGCCTGGGAGCGGCGTATCACGGCACGGATTCTTGCCGCTAACTCCTGGACGTTGAACGGCTTGGTGACGTAGTCGTCCGCGCCGGCGTCGAGCGCTTCGATCTTGTGTTCTTCCGCGTCCCTTACGGTAAGCATCACAATGCCCAGCGTCGGCAGTAACTTACGGATCTCCTGGCAAGCCTGCACGCCGTTCATGCCGGGCATGTGGATATCCATTAGCACGGCGTCGTAGCGGACAGTGCGAACCAATGCGATGGCATGCTCGCCCGAGGTCGCCTCCGACACCTGGAACCCCATCGCCTGCAGTGTCTGGTGCAACGCCCAGCGAATCGTCGCTTCATCGTCAACAATCAAGAGCTTCCCGCTGGATACTCGTTCCGGCGTTGCGATGGGCAGTGAGCTTATGGATGAAGTTACGCTCATGACGTTTTAATAGTATGAGGGTAAATACATGAGGAACGCATAAAGAGGAACCGATGAATCCTTATGACGCCGCCGGAGGATCTGCCCGGGTTTGGCGGTGAATCCAGCCCTCATCGACGTAAGTTGTCTAACTGACAATCATTTGCAGCCGGTTGAACGCTTTCAGGCGGGGCGCTCCGGCAGCAACTGGCAGAGAGCGGGGCAAGACAATAGATTTTTCCAATACGACTCTTGTTATTCGTGCTTATGCGATCTTTATGCTTTCCCGGCTACACTTCCGTATGCCGATGTTACGGGCGAGCGCGCTGAACGACGCAAGCCAGGAGTCGGCCAGACTCCTGCACCCCGGTAACGCGGTGTTGCGGCGGGCCATTCAAGAGAACCTTGTTTCGTTCCCTTCGCAGATTCCCGCATTTTCCAGACAGGCGCGGCCGGAGATGCAATGGAAAGCCGTGCTGCTGTATTTCGTTCGCGGGTGGCCGCTGTGCGACATCGCCGCCCGCTTCGGCGTTGGATCGCACCGCATTTCAAAGGTCGTGGACGAGTGGGCCACGCGGGCCATTGCGCTTGGTTACATTCAGGTCATCGATCCCGAGCGGTTCGAGGCGTGGATCGGAAGCGAGGCGAAAGCCGAGGCCGGACGGTTGGGCGCTGAAGAGCGCGGAACGCCTTCCCTCGAAGTAAGTCGCTCGCGCCTCCGTCGAGTTAGTGAGTCCGTCATGAGCGGGAGCGACCGGGGACGGCGCTCCTACGGTTTTCTGCAACCGGCAAACGCCGCACTGATTGCGGCCCTTGCCAGGGCTATACGCGGATGCGAGGGCCGGGGAAGCCAGTTCTTTGGCCAGGCGGCGGCGCTGCTTCGCGACTTGCGGACGGCGGTGGAAGGGAGTGACGGTCCGCGGCCCACGCCCCCTGCTTCGTGGGCATCCGATTTCAACAGACCGAGCCCGGCGCCGCCCGTGCCGGCAGAGGAGGTTCTGTATGCGTTCAACTCGTAGTTCAGCCATCAGCGCTCGCCTGCACAATCCGGCGTGGCGAACGATTTCGCGGGCCCTTCCGTTGGTTGTCGTGCTCGTGCTCCCGGTTCGAGGGATCGCGCAGCGCTCGGTTGCGGTCAATGAAAACACGGCTTTCCGCACCGACTCCAGTCTGGTGCTGGTGCCGGTGACCGTTACCGGTCGAAACGGGGCCATCGTCAACGGACTGCCGCGCGATGCGTTCAGCATCAGGGAGAACGGCGTCGAACAGGAGATCCGCTCGTTCAGCATCGAGGAGGAGCCCGTATCCATCGGCGTCGTTTTCGATCTGAGCGGCAGCATGAAGGAGTCGCTGGGCGGCGCCCGGGACGCGCTCCAGGCGCTGACGGCATCGGCCAATCCAGACGACGAGGCGTTTCTCGAAACGGTATCCACGCACCCGCAATCGGCTTTGGGATTCACCAACGACATTAACGAGCTTCTGAGCGCGGTGGCATTTGACAAAGCGCACGGCGACACGGCCCTGGTGGACACGGTTTGGCAATCGCTGGACCACATCCGCTCGGCCGCGCACACCCGAAGAGCTTTGATCGTGATCTCCGACGGGATGGACAACCACAGCCGGCACTCCCAGGGCGAGTTGCTGGAGCGAGCCATGGAAGCGGACCTGCAGATCTACACCATCTCGATTTTCAATCCGCCGGCGAACCGGAAAGCGTCGCAACTCATGGAGGAGCAGCACGGCCTTCTGCTGATGCAGGAACTGGCCGAACGGACCGGCGGTCTGCAGTTCATGGTTCGCAGTGACGAGGACATGCGGCAGGCGGCCGTACGCATCGGCGCGGCCCTAAGAAACAGATACAGTATCGGCTACATTCCGGCGAACGGAGAGCGGTCGGCACAATGGCGCAAGATCCAGGTCAGAGTGGCGCGAGCTGGCTTGAAGGCACATGCGCGAACCGGCTATCGCCTCGACTAGTACTTACTTGCGTGAGTTAGCGTCATCCGCTCGGTCACCGTCGCGGCCCGGAAACGTCTTTAATCGTCGCTGCTGAACCGGTAGCCAATGTGCGAATCCGTGACCAGATACTTAGGGTTTGCGGCATCGTCACCAAGTTTTTTCCGCAATTGGCGCATGAACGTTCGCAGGTACTCGACCTCGCCGCGATACTCCGGCCCCCACACCGCGGAGAGTAAACGGGCGTGCGTGAGAGACAAGCCGGCGTTTGACATCAGGTAATACAGCAAGTCGTATTCCTTCGGCGTAAGATGAATCGGCTCCCCGTCTTTCCGGACGAGCCGGCGCGGCGGATCTAGCTCTATCTGGCCAATTCGTATCACGGCGGCGGCGGCCGTCCGCGGGACCTGGTAGCGCCGTATCGCCGCCCGGATTCTTGCGGCCAACTCCCGAACGTTAAACGGCTTGGTGACGTAGTCATCCGCGCCGGCATCCAGCGCTTCGATCTTCTCCTCTTCCGTGTCCCTCACGGTGACCATCAGGATGCCCAGCAGCGGCAGCAACCTCCGGATCTCCTGGCAAGCCTGCACCCCGCTCATTCCGGGCATGTGAATGTCCAGTAAGACGGCGTCGTAGCGGACAGTGCGGACCAGGGCGATGGCCTCTTCGCCGGAGGTTGCTTCCGACACCTGGAACCCCATGGTCTGCAATGTCCGATGCAACGCCCAGCGAATGGAAGGCTCATCGTCCACAATCAGCAGCTTGCCGCCAGGCACTCGTCCAGCGCCCGCCGGTTGTTGGGGTGGTGAGGTCATTGGCTCCGTTAGTTCACGTGGACGTCTTGCACATTATGCAGGCGTAAGGGTGAGGAACGCATAAAGGCCAGCGGCGGCGGCGAGTGCTCTGGCATTCTCGCGTGGAACTCCGGCGTAGAATAATCGAGGCGAGCGAAGTTTCCCTTCCGAGAGCACCGGCGAATGCGAATCGTTGCCATGCGCGTACATTCGATCGCGATAGCGGACCCACCGCTGCGCAGCTCCTACGGCTTGCACGCGCCTTACGCGCTGCGGACCATTGTCGAACTTGAGAGCGACGACGGAATCACCGGCATCAGTGAGACGCATGGCGGTGACACTATCGCCAAAGGCTTCGAATCGTTGCGCTCGCGCATTGTGGGCGCGGATCCCTGGCGCCTGGCCGGACTGCTGATCCCAATGATCGAAGCCGAGGCTAACGGAAACGGCTTCGACCGCTCGCAGACGTACCATGTGCCCGGCGAAAATCCTCTGGATGCGGCGGCGCGTCTTTTCTCGGCCATCGAGATCGCGTCTCTCGATCTGATTGGAAAGTCGGTGGGCAAGCCCGTTTGCGATCTTCTGGGTGGACGTGTGCGCAGCGAGGCGGCGTTTTCCGCGTACGCTTTCTACAAGCACGCGGGAGGCGGCGGCGAAGGCAGCGACGCTCGTCCAGACGAATACGGCGAAGGTCTCACCCCCGAGGCAATTGTCGGACAAGTGAAGCAGATGGTGGCAAAGTATGGCTTCCGCGACATCAAGCTGAAAGCCGGCGTACTCG
Source organism: uncultured Solibacteraceae bacterium (assembly GCA_964453955.1). Taxonomy (GTDB): domain Bacteria; phylum Acidobacteriota; class Terriglobia; order Bryobacterales; family Bryobacteraceae; genus CAWACP01. The sequence goes on from CAYVPZ010000088.1 coordinate 5,332, forward strand.
ATCCGGACGCCGAGATCGCCACGGTGCGGGAGTTGCGCGCGGCTTTTGGGCCAGACGTTCCGATCCGGCTCGATCCGAATTGCGCCTGGTCGGCGCCAACGTCGGTGCGGATTGCCACGGAACTCAGGTCCGCGTGGGGCCCCGATGGGTATCTGGAAGATCCAACCGCGGGCATGGATAGCATGGCCGAGGTGCGCATGCGGCTGCGCGCATCGGGAGACACTACCCTGCTGGCGAGTAACGTTGCGGTGACCTCGTTTGCCGACCTGCCCGAAACAATAAAGAAGGACGCGGTGCAGGTGATTCTCTGCGACCCGCATTATTGGGGCGGTTTGCGTCAGACGCAGCACCTGGGGAAGGTGTGCAGGACTTTTGGCCTGGGACTTTCCATGCACTCGAACACGCACCTGGGCGTATCGCTCATGGCCATGGCGCACGCGGCGGCGGCCACGCCGCACCTGACCTACGCATGCGATACCCACTACCCCTGGCAATCGGAGAAGGACGAAGTTGTCGCGGGCGGCCGGATACCGTTCGTGGAAGGCTGCGTCCGGATTACGGAGAAGCCGGGCCTGGGCGTTGCGTTGGATTACGATCAGCTTGCGCGCGGCCGGGAGCGCTATGCCACGTGCGCATATCGCAGGCGAGACGATGAGGCCGAGATGCGTAAGCACGTGGACCCGAATTGGAAAAGACTTCTTCCACGATGGTGAAGGCGATGGAAACGAAAGAGCTCCTGAGCAGGCTCCGTGGCGTGATTGCATTTCCGGTCACGCCCTTCCAGTCCGATTTGTCGCTGGATATCCCCGGGCTTCGCGGTAATTTGCGCTCGCTTCTGGAACATCCCATCAGCGCCATTGTCGCCGCGGGCGGCACGGGCGAGATGTACTCGCTTACGCCGGCGGAAAACCTTGCAGTTGTAGAGGCAACCGTCGAGGAGACCGACGGCAGGGTTCCGGTGATCGCCGGCGTGGGGTTCAATCCGGCGATCGCTGCGGCCATGGCGCGGCAATCGGCGCAGGCCGGAGCCGACGCGATTCTGGCGCTGCCGCCTTATTACCCCAACGCCGATGAAGGCGGGCTGGCCGCCTATTATTCCGCCATTGGCGCCGCAACCGGGTTGGGGCTGATGGTCTATAGCCGCGACTGGGTGAGCCCCGGACCCGAGTGGGTGGAGCAGCTTGCGGCGAGGATCCCCAACCTGATTGCGTGGAAAGACGGGCAGGGCGATGTCCGCCGCTACCAGCAGATCATCAACCGCGTCGGCGACCGGCTCTATTGGATCGGCGGCGCCGGCGACGACTGCGTGCCCGCTTACTACAGCATCGGTATCAGGACTTACACTTCCAGCATTGCAACGGTTGCGCCAGGGCTTTCCCTCGAACTTCACGAAACTGCCGCGACCGGAAAGACGGACGCGTTGATGAAGCTCATGAAAGACTACGTGATTCCGCTCTATGCCTTGCGTGCGCGCAGGAAGGGATACGAGGTCTCCGTCATGAAGGAGATGATGAACCTGGCTGGCCTTGCCGCCGGTCCGGTGCGTCCGCCGCTGGCCCAGGTGCGCGCGGAAGAGATTGCGGAGCTCCGGGATATGTTGCGGCGCTGGCGGCCGTTCCTTACCAGGCGATGAACCAGGCAAGCGTTCGACCCACGAATCTGCGCTGGAGGGTGCTGGCCTGGATGTGCAGCCTCTCGGCCATCACCTACATCGGCCGTCTCTCCATCATGCAGGTCCGCGAGAATATGGAGGGCAGCCTGGGCCTGACGCCGGCGCTCACCGCGTACGCGTTTTCCGCGTTCTCGCTCTCTTACGCATTTTTCGAGATGCCGTTTGGCTGGTCCGGCGACAAACTGGGCGCGCGAAAAATCCTGACGCGCATCGTGTGGTGCTGGATCGCGTTCACCGCGCTCACTGGCGCTGCCTGGAACCTGACCAGTCTGGTGGTTTTCCGCTTCCTGTTCGGAGCGGGCGAAGCGGGGACTTTCCCCAATATCAGCTCCGCTTCCCGCGCCTGGTTCCCCTTCCGCGAACGTGGATACACGCAGGGTATGGTGTGGATGTTCGCCCGCTTTGGCGGAGCGATTGCGCCCCCGCTCATGCTGTTGGTCGCCGGGGGCGGCTCCGGGTGGCGCATGGGGTTCCTGGTCCTGAGCGCCCTGGGCCTTGTATGGGTGTGGAGATTTGCCAGGGATTTTCGCGACACGCCGCAGCAGGACCCACGCGTGAACGATGCCGAGCTTGCTTACATTGCTCGTGGAAGAAAAGAAGCCGGCAAGCTGGCGCCGCTCTCCTGGCGCACCATGCTCTCCAGCCCGACGCTGTGGTGCCTGAGCCTGATGTACTTCGGCAGCAACGCGGGGTGGTCGTTTTTTGCCACCTGGATTACCCCCTACCTCCAAAAGGACATACATCTTTCGGGCGCCACGCTGGCGCTGGCTTCGGGCGTGCCTTCTTTCTTTGGCGGATTCGCGTGTCTTCTGGGCGGTCTTATGACCGATCAGCAGGTGCGCCTTTTGGGACGGCGCTGGGGCCGCACGCTGCTGGGCGTCGTCGCATACGGCCTGGGAGGAGTATTCCTGCTGATCGCACTGGTGGAGACGCGCGACCACGCAGGTCTGGCTTTTACCGCCCTCTGCGTTTCCTTCTTTGTCAAGGACCTGGGCCTGGCCCCCAGTTGGGCCACCGCCATCGACATAGGTCATCGCTATTCGGGCACCGTCGCCGGATTCGTGAACACCGTGGGGAATCTGGCGCAGGTGGTTACGGTGCCGCTGGTTGCGCACATCGCCACACTCGCGGGAACACCCGGCCATCCGAATTGGAAGGCCACGCTGTACTACTATGCCGCCATGTTTCTGATGGCTTCGGTGTCATGGTTATTTGTGAATCCACGGCGAGTGATTGTCTATTCCGAAGAAGACCAGCGGCGGCTCAGGGCTGCCGGGCAACTGGAGTAGTGGTATCAGCGGGGCGCGACGTCCGCGGGTCCAGAGATTCAGGCCGACCATGGGCTGACGGGCAATGAACACCTGAACCGGGGGTTCCCGCTGGTCGCCGGGGATTAGACTTGCAGCTTCCCGTGACACCATCTCACTTCTGAGGTCGAACCTAAGGGTCTCTATCGGAAAACAGTCTGGGATAACTTGACGGTCGTCCAGATTACGTAGGAAGTACTGGCGCCGTATCGGTTCTAAGTATCGGTTCTAAGTAATCGTTTCTGGCCACTGTTTGTGATCTCCGCCAGGAGAATGTCCGGGCGCTACCGCATCATTATTAGTATTAATTAAAGCCGATTTATGGGGCCCCGTCCTGGACCGACTCGGCTCCGTCAGCCCGGAAGCGTCAACGCTGGTTCAACAGAATCCAAATCAATTCGCTAACGAATCAACGCATGCGGCCGATGCGTACACTTTGGGATGCTTCGGAACACCATCCGGTGATCGCGTGAGAGTCACGCGGCACATAGAACTTCAGGATACGTGTAATCCGCATTTTGCGCATCGTCGAGGAATACTGTCATGCCACGAATCGCTCTTGAAGAACCTCTTGCTCTGTCGGCGCGGAGGGAGAACGACATGAACGACGCGGCAGCACCTTCCCTGAAACCGCAGAAGCGCATTCTGTTAAGCGTTTTCTTAACCCGGCAATTCCCATTACACCCTGACTCCCCGAGAGCCAGCCATCCATGGACGGAGGATTTCAAAATGTCCGAGAAGCGATCTACCCCAGCAGCCGCGACGCGCAAAAGGGCTGTTGCAACATCCACAAGCAATCCCAGGGGCCGCGGCAGCCTGGCAATGCTGCTTTTGTTTTTGCTGGCAGCCATGACCAACGCGTATGCGGCGGCGACAACCACCACAAGCGCGCTGAAAATTGGGCTGCAAGGCACGCCGAACACGGCGATCACCACTGAGCCTTATGGCACCAGCGTGACGCTGACCGCGACCGTAACGGGCACGGGGGCGGCAGGCACCGTGGCCTTCACATACGGAACCACGCCCACCACGATCACCGGATGCAGCGCCGTCACGCTGACCTCTGGGACGGCGGCCTGCACCACCGCGGCACTGCCGGTGGCAACCAACGAATCCCTGAAGGCCGCCTTCACCTCATCGAACACAGCAGCCTTTACCTCCAGCAGCACCGCCACCGCGACGTCTTTCGCGGTGACGCAGGTCACCACCACAACCGCGCTGAAAATTGGGCTGCAAGCCACGCCGAACACGGCGATCACCTCTGAGCCCTGGGGCACCAGCGTGACGCTGACCGCGACCGTAACGGGCACGGGGGCGCCAGGCACCGTGGCCTTCACATACGGAACCACGCCCACCACGATCACCGGATGCAGCGCCGTCACGCTGACCTCTGGAACGGCAGCCTGCACCACCGCGGCACTGCCGGTGGCAGCCAACGAATCCCTGAAGGCTGCCTTCACCTCAACCAACCTGGCAGACTTCACCTCCAGCAGCACCGCCTCCGCGACGTCCTTCGCGGTAACCACAGCCACCGCGACAAACACGCTGACGGCCGCGCTGACATCCGCGCTGGGCACTAACATCACCACCGCGCCCTCTGGCGCCAACGTGACCCTGACCGCGACCATCTCGCCCGCCGTGGCGGCAGGCTCGGTGCAATTCAAAGTCGCCGGCACCAACCTGGGAAATGCGGTCACCGTGAGCTCTGGAACAGCGTCTCTGGCCACCTCTGCACTGACGACGACAGGACCCAACTCGCTGACGGCTGTCTTCACCCCATCGACGCCAGCGGACTTTTCCGCCGCCACCACCACCGGCTCACTAACCCTGACGGTGACGAAACCCGCCGCGACGACGGCGCTGGTAGTCTCGGCAGGCCCATACTACTATGGCGCCAGCGTGAGGCTGACCGCGAACGTAACCCCCTCGGGGGCGACCGGCGGTACCGTGACCTTCTCCAACGGAAGCACGTGCACCCTTGTCTCCGGCACTTGTTACGCCACCACCACGACCCTGCCGCTGGGCGCCAACTCACTGACGGCTACTTATGGGGGAGATACCTCTTATGGCGCCAGCTCCGCCTCCAATCCTCCGGCGTCCGTCAACGTCGTCGTCAACCCCACGGCGGTCGCGGCGAGTGCCTACCAGTTAGGCACCACCACCCCTCTCACTAACGCCGCCATCACCTATGGCAACAGCTTCACGCTGAGCGCGACGGTAACGGCCGCGGGTTCGGTAACGCCCTCCTCGGGGCACGTATCGTTCTACGACAGCTCTACCTTGCTGGCATCGGTAGCGGTCAACAGTTCCGGAGTCGCCACCCTGGCCACTTCCACCACCCTGACGGCCGGCAAACACTATTTCATCGCTTCGTATGGCGGCGTCTACAGTGGTTCTGGCGGGGCGGAGCTCAGCACCAGCCTCTCCTCCGAGGTCCCAGTGACCATCAGCCAGCCGACGCCCCTGACCATCACCGCCTCCAGTCTGTCTGTAACCTATGGCTCACCCGTACCGGCGATCACGGCGAGCTATACCGGTTATGTCACCCCGGACACCAGCACAACGCTGAGCACGGCGACCAAACAGCCGATCTGCACCACGGTCTACACGGCGACCAGCCCGGTGGGAACCTACTCCACAAGCTGTTCCAAAGCGGTAGACACCAACTACACGATTTCCTACGCGACCGGTTTGGTTACCGTGACCGGGGCGGCGCCGACGTGGAGCAACTTCAATTCCGTCACGGTCACCTATGGGACCGCGGTCCCGCTGGCGGCAACCACAAACTCCGGCGGCGTCATCACCTACCAGATCAGCACCTCCTCACACGGTGGTACGCAGACGACCATCACCTCCGTGCCCGCGACCGAAGCACCGGGAACGTACTATGTAACGGCTTCCGTGACCGCAAACGGCAATTACGCAGCGGCTAGTACGCAAAGAACCGTGACGGTGAATCCCCCGCTGACGCCGACGTGGAGCAACTTCAATTCCACGACGGTCACCTACGGGACCGCGGTCCCGCTGGCGGCAACCACAAACTCCGGCGGCGTCATCACCTACC
>CAYVPZ010000089.1:0-11305 GCA_964453955.1 uncultured Solibacteraceae bacterium
GGCAGCAGCATGGAGATGGGCTGGCCGAGCATGCAGGCCTCGGCTTCAATACCGCCCAAGCCCCAGCCCACCACGCCCAGGCCGTTGACCATGGTGGTGTGCGAATCGGTGCCCATCAGGGTGTCCGGGTACGCCTGGCCGCCCTCGGTGAACACCACGGACGCCAGGTATTCCAGGTTCACCTGATGAACGATGCCGGTGTCGGGCGGCACCACGCGGAAATTGCGAAACGAGGTCTGGCCCCATTTGAGAAACGCATAGCGCTCGCGGTTGCGCTGGAATTCGAGCAGCGCGTTGAGGCCGAACGAAGCGGCCGCGCCGAAGCTGTCCACCTGGACGGAATGGTCGATCACCAGGTCGACGGGGATGAGCGGGTTGGCACGCTTCGCGTCGGCGCCGCTGGCCGCCAGCGCGTCGCGCATAGCCGCCAGGTCCACCACGCAGGGTACTCCGGTGAAATCCTGCAGCAGCACGCGCGCCGGACGGAAGTTGATCTCGCGCGCCGCGCCGCCCAGCGTCCACTTCGCCACATACTCGATGTCGCCGGCCTTCACCGTGCGGCCGTCCTCGAAGCGCAGCAGGTTTTCGAGGAGGATACGAATGGAGTACGGGATGCGGGATACGCTGGCGACGCCGCGCTTTTCGAGCGCGTCGAGCCGGAAAATGCGATACTCGCGCCCGCCAACGCGCAGATCGGTTGCAGCCCCGAAGCTGTTCACGGTTGTCATGTTCTTTTATTGTACGAGGCGCGCCGGCGAACCGATAAGGACTGCATGGAGAGCGTTTCCTGCGAGGAACCCGCCCGGTCCGTTCTTTTCGCGCAGGGGGTGAGAGCCGCGGCCGTCGGCGTCTTCGCCAACAGCGCGCTGTGCCTTTTATGGCCGGCGCTCACGGAAGCCCGCAACTGGTTTCCGAACGTCGCCTTCGCCGTCTTCACCGTGCACCTGATGTGCTGGATCTTCCGCGATTTTCTGAAGCGCCCGCGCACGGTTTTCGCCAACACGCTGGGGTTCGCCGTCTCGCTGATTGTGCCGTTGAGCTACTTGTCGCGGGTGGGTTGAGACCGCCCCCGGTGGCCGCCAACTATCGGACAAGTCCGGCCACTATTGGTAATTGGTCCAGAACCACAGGATCTCGGAGCCTCGGGGACTGGTCGGATCCGGCAGGCTGATGGCGATGTCCAGCAGGTCTTTGGTCCCCGAGTTCTGCATGTTCCAGTAGGCCAGGTCGCCGTCGAACGGCGTGGAGCCGTCCGCGCCAAGCGGGAAGGGTTGATTCCCGTAATTGGCGTCGCCGTACCAGCAGCCCTGCATCACGGCGAGCATGAAACATCCGAGGGGCGCCTGGCTGCCGTTGTAGACGGGCCGCTCGATAATGAACTCCGCGGTGGTCCCGCTGAAGGGGGTCGAGCTTGTGCCACCCAGGGTAACCCCCGCCGTGGGCAGCGTTCCCCAGAAGGACAGATTGCGGGAGTTGTTATAGAGCATGAACCAGACGCTGTTGTCCTGGGGGGTGAGCCCGCCCCAGGTGCCATCCTTGTACCACGTCATTCCGTTCTCGTCGGCGACAAACATGTCCACGCTTACGGAATCGCCGGGAGCAACCGTGAAGTTGGGCACAGCCCAGGGCGCGAAGGGCAGCCTCTCGATCCACATCCAGTAATTCGTGAAAACCCAGCCGAAACCCGCGAAATAGACGCACTCCGAATCCGTGCCGGACTGAAACAGATCGGTCCCGCTGTTGTCGAGGCCGATCCACTCCGCCGCAGCGGAATAGGGCGGTGCGTTGGGGAGGGCGATCACTCCCGGCACGGGCCAATCCGCCTGGATGGAACAGAATTCATTGATGGGCTTGTTGATATAAGCTCCGCTCCAACTGTTGGAGTTGGCATTGAACATGGGGCGGACCAGAGGCGGAGGGAGCGGAATGGTGGGGGCGAACAGCGTGAGCGCCGGATGCGGAGACGGCGCCAGCGCCGTGTGCGGGTGTGCGAAGGAGACTTCGGGGTGAGGCACCTGCCGGGGAGTGACCACGGTGTACTGTTGGGACACGTGCCGATGCCAGCGCGCATACCGGGCCGGTGAGTGTTTGGGGTCCGGCCGCGGAGGGTACCCACGCGCGAACAGCTCCTGGTTGGAAAGCGCCATGGGATCGCCGTCCAGCGCCGCGCGCACGCTGCCCACCGCCGGGGCATGGACCTGGTTGGGGCTGATGGGTGCGCCGTGCTCGGTGTCGCCACGCAGCGCGAGCGTGTGCCTGACCGGGATTCCGTCTTCGCCGGTGTATTCCAGATGGACTTCGATGGGCTTCCAGTCCTTTTGCGGCCTGGCGTGAAAGCGGATGACTCCGTTGTCGTCGGCATCCAATTGCAGACGCTGGTGCCTGGACTCGTCGTGATACAGATGACACACCGCCTTGGGATGGGTGTGAACGGAGATCATTGTTTCTACTTCCGGAGGCGCGGTGTGGTGCGACCGGATTACTTTGCCTTTAGTGGATTCTTCGGGCATAACTACTCCTCCATATACCAGACCTGCTCTTGGCTTAGCCGACGTTTATCCACGGGGAGAGGATAACTTCAGCCTTCGTGGAATGATAAGCCATGCGGCTTTCGAGCGCAAGAGATAGAATTGGCGCTCAGCGAGGGCAGCGCATCGCGACGAGCTGATTCATAAGGAGGCCGGAGAATTCCTGGTCGTGCCGGCGGGGATTTGAAACGGTTACATCGAGGCGGTGGTTGCGAGGCTGGGAACTCGCGGCGAGTTTTCGCGCACTGTTTTTTGAGATCATCCGAACCGCGAGGGTAACAGATCCGGGCATAGTTGTCAGCGCGTTAAAATCCGTTGTTCCACGCCGGCGCGCTTCTCCCATCCGGCGCGCTCCAGTTCCGGGAAGTCCATCTCCTCCTCCGGATAGCCCAGGCACAGATACGCGGTGAGCGACCAGCCCGCCGGCACATCCAGGATGCAGGCCACCTGCGCAGGGTCCAGGATGGACACCCACCCGAGGCCCACGCCCATCGTGCGGGCGGCGAGCCAGAGCGTGTGGACGGCCGCCACCACGGAGTAATCCAGCGTCTCCGGCATGGTCTGGCGGCCGAGCCCGTGCCCTTTGCCGGTTTCACGATCGGTGAACACGGCCAGATGAACGGGGGCTTCGCGAAGCCCGGCCAGCTTAAGCTGCGCGTAGAGGGCAGCGCGGTCGCCGGACAGATCCGCCAGGGCGGCGGCGTTGGCGCGCTCGAATTCCGCGGTAATCAGATCGCGCACGGCCGCGGTTTCGACGCGGACAAATCGCCACGGCTCGCTCAGGCCCACCGAGGGAGCCAGCGAGGCCAGCGCCAGCAATTCTTCGAGCAGGCCAGCGGGCAGCGGTACAGGCCGGAAGCGCCGCACATCCCTGCGCCAGATCAACAGTTCCCGAAACCGCCGCCGGAAGTTGTCGTCGAATCGCGAGGAGCCGTCCATCTCCTCTGAGTATGGCCGATCAGCGCGCGGTGGAAGTCACCGCGCCGTCCAGCACGCCCTTGCGGATTGCTTCCAGATCGCGCCGCTCCGGCGTGGGTTCCGAGCGCGCCAGCAGGGTGGTGGTGGCATCCACCGGGAGCGGCCGGTGGAAATAGAAACCCTGCACGTAGTCGCAACCGGCCTCGCGGATGGCTTCCAACTGGCCGGCCGTCTCCACGCCTTCGGCGACCACCGACACATCGAGGCTGTGCGCCATGGCTACGATGGCCCGCACCACCGACGCCGTGCCGCCCGAGGTGTTGTTGATATCGCGCACGAAGGATTGGTCGATCTTCAGACGGTCGATGGGCAGCCGATGCAGGTAGCTGAGCGAGGAATAGCCGGTGCCGAAGTCGTCGATGGAGATGCGGACGCCCATGGCCCGGATGCGCTCGATATGCTCGTTGGTTTCGGCGGCGTTGGAGAGGAAGGACGATTCGGTAATCTCCAGCTCGAGCTGCCGGGGTTCCATTTGCGCCTCCTCCAGACACTGTTTCACGTGGGCGGCGAGGTCCGTTTGCGCCAGTTGCACCGCCGACACATTCACGGCAACGGGGGGAACTTTCAATCCCCGGTCCATCCACTCGCGGCACTGCAGACAGGCTCGGCGGAGCACCCAGGCGCCCAGCGGCAAAATCAGACCGGTTGCTTCGGCCACCGGAATGAACTCGCCCGGCGGTAGGGGACCCTTGGCCCGGCGGGTCCAGCGCAGCAACGCCTCCAGACCGGCCAGCCGCCCATACACGTCCACCTGCGGCTGATAGTGGAGATCGAATTCTTCGCTGGCGATAGCCGCGCGCAGTTCGATTTCCAGTTCCAGACGTTCGCGCTCGGCATCGGCCATGGAGGGGCTGAAGGCTTCCACCCGGCTCTTGCCCAGGGATTTCGCGCGGTACATGGCGATGTCGGCGCTTTTCACCACCGTGGTCACGTCCTCGCCGTGATCCGGATAGATGCTCACGCCAATACTGGCGCCGATGGACAAGTCGTGCCGGGCCACCTGGAAGGGCTGCTGCAGAGTTTCCATCAGCTTCTCGGCCACCTGCATCGCCGCCGCGAGGTCGCGAACGTCCTTCATCACGACGGTGAATTCGTCGGCGCCCAGGCGCGCCAGGGTGTCGGTTTCGCGCACGCAAGCCAGCAGGCGCTCGGCTACCTGACAAAGTAGCTCGTCGCCGGCACGATGGCCCAGCGTGTCGTTGACGCGCTTGAACCCGTCCAGATCGAGCCACAGGATGGCGACTTTGGTCCGATGCCGCCGCCCGTGAGACAGGGCCTGGTGCAGGCGGTCGTGAAACAGCAGCCGATTGGGCAGCTGCGTCAGGGTGTCGAAGTGGGCCTGCTGGGCGAGCTGTTCGTATACTCTGCGGTTCTCGATGGCCAGCGCCGCGGCCCGTTGCGCCCGCAGAATGGACACCGAGGCGGATCGCGCATTCGCCGAGGCGTGCTTCTCGCAAACCACGATCCAGCCCCCGTCCTCGGTCCCGCGCAGCCAGACCGGCGCAAAACGGGATTCCGGGAAGCCCTCGTGGCTGGCCGCTTCCCGCAACTCCTCCTTGCAGGCATCCACCGGTTCGCCGGCCGCCACGCGCATCGCAAACCGCTTCAGCGCGGGGACGATTTCGTCGGGCAGGCCGCGCACCAGCGCCGTGGCGCACGATCCCTGAAACGCCAGCACGGCGCACCCGGTGGCCGGGTCGGGCTGCTGGCGGTGGAGCGCGGCCACCACCGCGTCGAGCACCGTCTCCAGAGGTTCCTTGCTGCTGATCAGCTCCAGAATGCGGTTGTGCTGGCGTTCCACTTCCTTCTCGGCGCGCAGCGCCTCGTTGTTTTCCTCCAGCGACGCCAGCAGCGACCGCCGCTTCCGGTGGACCCACAGAACCGCGCCGAGGAAACCGATCATCATCAGGAGAAGCGCCCCAAGGCCGGTGGCGCCGCGCGCGAATGCCCAGCGCGCGACACTCTCTTCGCGGCTCAGCCAGGCGTCCAGCAGCGGTTGCACCCGGGCCAGCGTCGCCTGGGCCTTTTCGAAGACGGGCGCGCCCGATTCGGCTTCCAGTTTCGCCGCTTCGGAGCTCCGGCCCGCGAAGACCAGCGCCAGCATATCGTCGCGGACCGCGGTATAGCTCACCCACTGGGACGAAAACTGGCGGAGGGCGGCAGTCGCGTCGGGGTCCGCAGTCAGCTGTAGCGCCCTGCCCACCGCAATACCGACCGCCTGATCCGCCTCGCGGATGGCCGGGATGTTGCTCGCCATCTCGCTCGCGCGAGCGGCGCGGCGGGCCTTCTCAGCCGGATTCGCCGTCTCATTCGGAAGCCCGAGGTCGAGTACGTACAAGAAGCGCCGCCGGCTCTCCTCGGCGCCGTATCGAATTTCACCGTACAGCCTGGTCAGGCTGAGTCCGCTGTCGTGGAGTTTTTCGGTGTGGAGCACGGTCCGGGCGAGGTCCCAGACCGGCAGCGCCGACAAAGCCACCAGCAGTACCGCCGTCGCGGGAAGTACTGCCTCGTGTTTCCACCAGGGAGGATTCTGACTGAGGGGACCACCCTCATGCCCGGTCATACGAATCCATCGGTTGTCCCGAGCCATGTAAGGTCATATCGACGACCTGACGGTGCATTAGATCGAAATCGCGTAAACTTGTGATGAAAACGCTCCTGGCTGATACACTGGCGCTGTGCACACACTGAAGAAAACGCTCACTTTCTCCCTGGTGGCCGCCGCGACTGTCATCTCGCTCACATGGGGGCAGCAGCCGACGCCGCCCGCGAACCACGATCTCGGCTTCAAAGACACGCCCATACTTCCCGGTTTGCCGTGGCATGTCCACGATCCGGACCGGCCGCACGCACGCCTGGTAACGCCATCGGCGCAGCCGGGCGGGCCGCCGTCGGACGCCATTGTGCTGTTCGACGGCCACGACCTGTCGCAGTGGACCACGCGCGGCAAAACCGAGCCGCCGAAGTGGACGGTGGGCGACGGGTACTTCGAGATTGTCCCCGATACGGGCGACATCGCCACGAAGGAGAAGTTCGGCGACTGCCAGGTGCACGTGGAGTGGCAGGAGCTGCCCGGCGTGACCGGGACCAGCCAGGGGCGCGGCAATAGCGGGGTGATTTTCATGGGCCGCTTCGAAATTCAGGTGCTGGACCCATGGAAGAACCCCACCTACGCCGACGGCGCGGCGGCGGCTATTTATGGGCAGTGGCCGCCGCTGGTGAATCCCGGCCGCCCGCCGGGCGAATGGCAGGTCTACGACATCGTCTTCGAGGCGCCGCGCTTTGAAGGCGACAAGCTGGTGAAGCCCGCGTATTTCACGGTTTTGTGGAACGGCGTGCTGGTGCACAATCACCAGGCGTCGATGGGCCCCACCTACTACCGCCACGTGCCGGTGTACGCGCCGCAACCGGCCGAGGATTCGCTGGTGCTGCAGAACCACCACAACGCGGTGCGCTACCGGAACATCTGGATCCGGCGCCTGGGCGGATACGACGAACCGGAGAAGTAGCGGCGGCAGATCTACCGAACTGTAATCATATTCCGGCCAGATTCGCTCAATCTCTTCCGCGAATCTGCCGATGAATACGGTATAGGTATGCGTATCGGACCGTCCGCTCGGCATTGGCGGCGCATCTGGAGAACGTGTGTCGGCTCTCTCACGGTTCTTCCAGCGATGCGATCACGCAGCTTCCGAACTGCCTGTTTCGGCCTGGCGGCCCTGGGGTGTCTGTCCGTGGAAGCGGTCTGGTACCTGAGCCGGGCGAAAGATCAGGCGCGAGAGCTCTATCAGAAGCGCGTAGTCAGCCTCGGCGTCGCCGGGGATCTGCAGTACGCTACGCAGGAAAGCCGGCGCGTCTTCCTCTATCTGTTCACCACGACGGACGGCGCGAAACAACTGGAACGCATTGAGGCGCTCAGGAAGGCCGATCTCAGGGTCAACCTTCTGACCGGCCGTTCGATCATGTTGAATGCGGGACCTCGCGAGGATGAGGCCATCCACTCGTTCGACGCAAGCTGGAACGACTACCTCGTCACACGCGACGACATCGTCGCGTTGACGCTGCAGGGCCGAAGGAGCGAGGCGCTGGCGATGGAGAATAGTTCGGCCCTGCAGGCCTTCAATATCGCCGAGTACTACATTCAGCAATTGGAATCCGCGCTGAACAAGGATGCGGCGGCGGAGTCGGAGCAGATCTCGCTCTCGTTCACGCAGGCCATCCTGGCTTTGATCACTCTTACGCTCACCCTGAGCGTGTTCATGATCGCGCTGGCCGTCAACAGCCGCCGCTACCGCCGGTTGTTTGAAAGCGAGGTGCGGACGCGGAAGCGCCTGGCCGAACAGGAGACGCGATTCCGCTCGCTGATCGAGAATGCGCTGGACGTGATTGCCGTGCTGCGTCCCGACGGCGTGATCCTGTTTCTGAGTCCCTCGAGTGAACGCGTGCTCGGCTACCCGCCGGACGAGATGATCGGCCGCAACGCGTTCGACTTCGTGCACCCGGAAGAGCGCGACCGCATGGTGGCCCGGATGAAGGAGGCCAGGAGCGGCTCCGCCCGGCCGTTGAACGTGTCGTTCCGTTTCCTCAGCGCGGATGGCGACTGGCGGGTGCTGGAGGCCTACGGCAAGAATCTCACCGACTTGCCCGAGGTCGGCGGCGTGGTGATTAACTGCCGCGATGTCACGGAACGGTACGAGGCCGAGCGGCGAGTGGAGGATACGAATCGCTCGCTGGAAAAGGCTCTGGCTGCCGCGCGCGAGGCCACCGAGCTGAAGAGCCGCTTCCTGGCCAACATGAGCCATGAAATCCGCACGCCCATGAACGGCATCATCGGGATGTCGGAGCTCCTGCTGGCGACCGACCTGAGCGACGAGCAGCGCGAATACGCCGTGGCTGTGAACAAGAGCAGCGGCGCGCTCACCGGCATCATCAATGACATCCTCGATATCTCCAGGATCGAGTCCGGCAGGCTGGACCTGGAGAATGCGCCGTTCGGCCCGCACGATGTTCTCCGCGACATCGCGGCTTTGCTGGGGCCGCTGGCCGCCGAGAAAGGTCTTGCGTTTGAGTGGCGTATCGAGCCGGGCGTCCCCAGGAGAATCCTCGGCGATTCCTGCCGGTTCCGTCAGGTGGTGCTGAATCTGGTGACCAACGCGATAAAGTTCACCGAGGCCGGCCGCGTGCATCTTGTGGCGACGTCGGAATCCGTGGACCCCGCTGCGGTTCGCCTTGCCTGTGCCGTCGAGGACACCGGCATAGGGATCGCGCCCGATCAGCTTACCCACATCTTCGAGAGCTTCCGTCAGGTCGACAATTCCACCACGCGACAGTATGGAGGAACCGGTCTGGGTCTGGCCATCTCGCGGGAGCTGGCGCGTCTGATGAATGGCGACATCACGGTGGTGAGCGAGAAGGGACGCGGCAGCGTTTTCCATTTTGCCATGAGCGCCGCCGTTGCGCCCAATCCCATCGATCTGAAGCCGTCGGGCATGCCGGTGGCGGCCGCGCCAGGCGCGAGCGGACGAGTCCTGGTTGCGGAAGATAACGCCGTCAATGCCCGCCTGGCCGCCAGAATTCTGGCCAGAGCGGGTCATCGCGTCCACGTGGTGAATGACGGCGCCGCGGCTGAACGCGAGATTCGAAGCGGCAACTGGGACGTCGTGCTCATGGATCTGCAGATGCCGGTCATGGATGGCCTCGAAGCAACCCGCAGAATCCGCGCATCGGGGCTGGACATACCCATCATCGCGCTGACCGCGAATGCGATGCGCGGCGACCGCGAGCGCTGCCTCGAAGCCGGCATGAGCGACTATCTGGCCAAACCTCTGGTGGCGGCGGAGATGCTCATGAAAGTGGACGCATACGTGAGCCGCCCGGCCGTGCCGGTCTGACGGGCGCCCGGACGGCCCGGAAAGCCCTACACCTCCGGCAGCTTCCACGGCGCGCGCATGGGCCGCGAGAGCATTCGGTTCGCCGCCGCGTCGTCGATCACCTGCTCGTTCCGCGGATCCCACTGAAGATCGCGCCCCAGCCGCAGGCTGATGTTGCCCAGATGCGCGATGCTGATGGAACGATGGGCGGTCTCCACCGGCGCGATGGGCTCGCGGCGCGACAACACGCAGTCGATGAAATTGCGGTAGTGATCGTCGCTGCGGTAGAGATGCACCGCGCTGGGGCCGTAGTCGCTTTCGTATAGGAGGCCGGCGTCTTTGGCCTCGATGGACCCGCGCGTCACGAACACCCACCCGTCGCTGCCCTCGAAGGTCACGCCCATGCGCTCCGTGTTGGAGACGATCAGCTTCACGCCGCTGGCATAATCGGCCTCGTAGTAAAAACTGGTGGCGGTGTTCCAGGGCGCATCGGTTGACCAGGTGGCGCGCCCGTTGCGGATGGCCACGGGGCCGGTGTCGTCGGTGCCCATGCCCCATTGCGCGATGTCCGGGTGATGGCCGCCCCAGTCGGTGATCTGGCCGCCGGAATAATCGAGAACCCAGCGGAAATTCTCGTGACAGCGGGCCGGGCAATACAGCGCTTCGGGCGCGGGGCCCAGCCAGAACTCGTAGTCGAAACCGTCGGGCACCGGCTCGGACGCTTTGCGGTCGCCGCTCCCGCTCAGGTCCGGAGTTCCTCCGGGCAGGCCGCAGCGAACCGTTTGCAGCTTGCCGATCCGTCCGTTGCGCACGATTTCGCAGGCTTTCCGGAAGCGCGCGTCGGAGCGTTGCTGGCTGCCGCATTGAAAGACGCGCTGGTATTTGCTCACCGCGCTGGCCATGGCGCGCCCTTCGGCAATGGTGAGCGAGAGCGGCTTCTGCCCGTAGATGTCCTTGCCCGCGCGGGCAGCCTCGATGGCCACGATGGCGTGCCAGTGGTCCGGGAGCGCAACTTCCACGGCGTCGATGTCTTTGCGCGCCAGCAGATCGCGAAAATCGTTATAAGTATCGCAGCCCTTGTAAACCCCCGAGCGCTTTTCGCGCGCGTAATGCCACTCGGCGTACTGGCGCGCGGGTTCGCGCCCGGCAATGACGCCGTTCCAGTAGCCCGGCGATTCGCGGTTGACGTCGCAGACGGCCACCACCTGCACGCGCTCGTCGCGGAGGAACGTGCGCATGTCGTTGGTGCCCTGGTTGCCAGTGCCGATCATGCCGAGGGCGATGCGGCTGTTGGCCGCCACCGCCCCTCCCCTCCCCAGCGCCGAGGCTGAGACAAGCAACGGGGCTGCAGCCGTGGAGGCCGCCTGAAGAAATGTACGCCGGTTCACGTGGCAATTATACAGACATGGCATGCTGAAGGGGTGACTCGCGCAATCCTCGCCCTGTTCGCCGGTTTGCTCATCGCCGCCGCTCCGCATGCCTTCGCCGCCGACAAGCTGAAAGCCCTCATTATCGATGGCCAGAACAATCATCACTGGCAGGAGACCACCCCGGCGCTGCAGAAGATTCTGGAGGACTCGGGTCTGTTCGTGGTCACCGTGGCTACCGCGCCGCCCGGACCGGACATGAGCGCATTCCAGCCGGACTTCGCCGCCTTCAACGTGGTTGTTTCCAACTACAATGGCCTGCCGTGGCCAGACGCGACCAAAGCCGCCTTCGAGAAATTCGTGCGCGACGGCGGCGGATTCGTGAGCTACCATGCCGCGGACAACGCGTTCCCAAACTGGGCTGCCTACAACGAGATGACCGGCGTGGGCGGCTGGGCCGGCCGCACTACCGAAAAATCAGGCAGCATGGTGCACTTCCGCGACGGCCAGGTGGTGCTGGACAGCCAGCCCAAAGCCTGCGGGCATCACGGCGACCGGCTGC
>CAYVPZ010000090.1:0-11147 GCA_964453955.1 uncultured Solibacteraceae bacterium
CCAAATACCTATGAGACAAAAGTCAAACCTGCTTTGGCCAAAAAGATCATCGGCCACATCACTGCCGATCGCGTCCGCCACTTCCGCCAGTTGCGCGGCGAGGTGGACGCGTTGGCGCGCAAGCGGCGAGACAGGATCGGTTGCCGGGGCCAGAAGCAGTTGCAGCTTCGCGGGCCGAAATGGCGTGAGTGAAGCCCCGCGTGCATGCACTCCTGGCCTTACCGGACCCAGAGGCCGCCGACGAGAATATAGCGCTCTCAGGCCCTGCTCGATCTTCTGCGCGCAGGGATACCCGGATGGGGCTGTCGTCGATAAAATGAACTGCAAGTTCTTGCCCCTCGTGTAGCTCGACTTGATGAACGACGCCTCCGATTCGGCGACAGAGCGCGTCACGATACCCGGAATCGTTCGCCCGATACACGGCATGCCCTTCCTGAATTACCGGTGTGGCTAAAGCACTCAGCGTCGCACCACAGAAACGCAGTTGGACATAGTCCATGACGAATTCCACTGAACTGAGGAGTTCATTGACAATCTCGGGCAGTCCGCGATCCGCAAGGATCTTGTCGACCGTGTGGAGCGTCTTCACAATCCGCGCTGCCTCGAGCAGCTTGTCCACCGCGGATTCGAGATCGATCTGTCTCGGAACGGCTAATGCGGTGGGTGCAGCGTAACGCTCGGCCGCCAGGATGACAATGGCCCTGGCGCTCTTTTGTACCTCGGCAACCTGACTCCTGAGGCTTTGATTCGGATGTGGCGCATCCTTTAACGCGTCTACGGCCTGCCACCAGCGCAAGAAAAAACGCGCGCCCTTGGCGTCGCCGATATCAGAGAGATCGGATGCGATTAAGGTCAACAGGCTCTTGTATCGATCAAGGTTCACGCGGGTCTTCACCGAGGCCGGGTCCTCCCCGGGCACTCGCTCCAAGCATACTCGCTTCCCACGCCACATCGTCGCGCCCGCGCCTGTGGTACTCTGGTCGCTTCATACAGAGATGGCTGCCCTACGCGAAAAAGCGCAGTTGATGAGCGCCTCGGAGATCGACCGCACGCTGGTCCGGCTGGCGCACGAGATCGTGGAGAAAACGAAAGACCTCAGCAAACTGGTCTTCATCGGGGTGCGCCGCCGGGGCGTGCCTCTGGCCCAGCGGCTGGCCGCGAAGATCCGCGATCTGGAAGGCATCAACGTCCCCGTCGGCATCCTCGACATCAATCTCTATCGCGACGACCTGTCCACGGTGGGCGACAAGCCCGTGGTGGGCGGCACGGAAATCCCGTTTTCCGTCACCGGCCGGGACATCGTTCTCACCGACGACGTGCTCTACACCGGCCGCACCGTGCGCGCCGCCCTCGATGGCCTGTTCGAGCGGGGCCGCCCCGCCCGTGTGCAACTGCTGGTGCTCATCGATCGCGGCCACCGCGAACTGCCCATCGGAGCGCGATACGTCGGCCGCACGGTGCCGACCTCGGACAGCGAGATCATTGAAGTGAAGTTCCGCGAAGTGGATAACATCGAAAAGGTGCTGCTCGTGGAACGCGTGCCGGAATAACCGGCGGGAAATCTCATGAATACCGGACTGCTCGGCATCGAACCGCTCGACCGGGCCGAGATTCAGGCCATCCTCGACCGCGCCAAAGACTTTCAGCCCATCCAGAACCAGCCCTTCCAGAAGCGCGACGCGCTGCGCGGACGCACCGTGGTGAACCTGTTCTTCGAATCCTCCACGCGCACCCGCACCAGTTTCGAAATCGCCGCCAAGCGGCTCGGCGCCGACGCCATTTCGATCACCGCCTCCGGCTCCAGCGTCTCCAAAGGCGAGTCTCTGGTGGACACGCTGAACACCCTGGCGGCCATGCGGCCCGACGCTATCATCATGCGCCACTCGGCTTCCGGAGCGCCGCATTTTCTGGCGCGCTATCTGCCCACGCCCATCATCAACGCCGGCGATGGCACGCACGAGCACCCCACCCAGGCGTTGCTGGACGCGCGCACCATTCTCGATCGCTGCGGCACGCTGGAAGGCCTGCGGGTGGCCATCATCGGCGACATCGCGCACAGCCGCGTGGCCCGCTCCAATATCTATCTGCTCTCGAAGTTCGGCGCGCAGATCGTGCTGTGCGGCCCGGCCTCTCTGCTGCCGCGGGAGCTGGCGCAGATTACCCCCGGCGTGGAACTTACCTGGGACATCCGCCAGGCCATCCGCAACGCCGATGTGATCATGATGCTGCGCGTGCAGCTGGAGCGCCAGCATGAGGCGTCGTATCCGGCCAGCGAGTACTTCCAGTTTTACGGCCTGCGCCTGGAACATCTGGCGCTGGCCCGGCCAAATGCCATCGTCATGCATCCCGGGCCCATCAACCGCGGCCGCGAGCTCTCCTCCGAGGTGGCCGACTCGCAAAAATCGGTGATCCTGAATCAGGTGGAGAATGGAGTGGCGGTGCGCATGGCCGTCCTCGAACGGATTCTGGGAGCGAACTGAATCATGTCCCGAATCGTGATCAGGAACGGCCGCGTGGTGGACCCGGCCAACGGCATCGACGCGGTTCGCGACGTGGCGCTCGAGGACGGCGTGATCGCCGCCGTGGCCGCCGACATTGACGCCAGCGGGGCCGAGGAGTTCGACGCCACCGGCCTTGTGGTGGCGCCCGGCTTCATCGACATGCACGTGCACCTGCGCGAACCGGGTTTCGAGTACGCCGAGACCATCGAGAGCGGAACGCGCGCCGCGGCGGCCGGTGGGTTCACCTCTGTTTGCCCCATGCCGAACACGTCGCCGATCAACGACAACGCCACGGTGACCCGGTACATCGTGGAGACGGCCTGGCGCGTGGCCCCGGTGAATGTCTTTCCCATCGGCGCCATTACCAAAAACAGTGCCGGCGAAGAGCTGGCGGCCATCGGCTCCATGAAGCAGGCGGGCATTGTGGCCATTTCCGACGACGGCCGTCCGGTGATGAACGCCCGGGTCATGCGCCGTGCCATGGAATTCGCCAAGGCGTTCGGCCTGCCCGTGATCGATCATTGCGAGGACCTCAACCTGAGCGCGGGCGGTGACATGCACGAGGGCCGGGAAAGCGTGCGCCTGGGCCTGCGCGGCATTCCCGCGGCGTCGGAAGACGTGATGGTGGCCCGCGACATTCTGCTCGCCGAGGTCACCGGCGCGCGCTACCATGTGGCCCATGTTTCCTCGCGTCACGCCGTCGAGATGTTGGCCTTTGCACGGGCGCGCGGGCTGGCGGTCACCTGCGAGGCCACCCCGCACCATTTCTCGCTCACCGACGCCGATATGCTGCCCTACGACAGCAATTACAAGATGAGGCCCCCGCTGCGCGCCTGTTGCGACGTGGATGCGGTGGTGGATGGCATCGTGTCGGGCGCCGTGGACGCCATCGCCACCGACCACGCTCCGCACGCCGGAAGCGACAAGATGCAGGAGTTCGAGAAGTGCCCGTTTGGCATCATCGGCCTGGAAACCGCGCTAGCGCTTGCGCTGGAGAAGCTGGTGCGCTCGGGAAAAGTGCCGCTCGCGCGCATGGTGGAGTTGTTCACGGCGGGTCCGGCGCGCATCCTGCAGCTCGACCGCGGGACGCTCTCGCCGGGTCGCACCGCCGACGTGACCATCTTCGACCTCGAGCGCGAGTGGACCTACGACGTCAACCGGTCTTTTTCGAAGAGCCGCAATTCGCCGTTCCACGGGCGGACCTTCCGCGGCGGCCCGGTGGCCACCATTGTGAACGGCGCGGTGGTGTGGTCGGCTCAGTAGGCCCGCGTGGCGATATACAACATCATCCCCCACGTGCAGGCGGCGAGCAGAACCACCACAGCGAGGTAAAGGTTATCGCGCGAGAGAGCCGAAGCGATGTGTTTCATGGCAGTACGGCGGTCGTAGAGCAACCGGACTGCCAGAGCTAAGTGCTGCGAATCACTACACGTATTGTGGCGATTATGCGCAGGGTAGCCCAGTCAACCTGCCCCGATTCCCCAAAAGCACGGGACTCGTTGTGGGATTTCACCCAACAGGTGATCGGCATTTCGCCACCATGAGGAGTTTCAGGCGGCGTCCCGAACGCCGATGATCAACTGCTTTCTGAGTGCTGCGAAGGCAGCCTCGATCTGATCGAATCGGGAGGCGTGCTCAAGATTCAGCAGCCGCTCGATCTGCTGTTTCGGCTGGCCCATCCGCCGGGCGAGTTCCGCCTTGCGGATGCCGGACTTTTTCATGATTCGATACAGCTCGATCTTCGCTTCAGCGAGCACCGGCAGGGCCACGCCGCGAACATGTTTGCCCCGGATTCTGCCGGGCCGGGGAATGTTCTCACGATTGCGGATACACTGCCCGACGATAAGCTGCAGCAGATCCTGTGCCATCTCGTAAGCTTCCGCTTCCGTCTCTCCCTGAGTTCCGCCCCAGGGGAAGTCGGGAAACGTAACCACAAAGCCGCCTTCTTCGGCCGGCGTGAATACGGCTGGATAGATCAGCATGGCTCACTCCCCTTTCAAGATCCCTTCTTGCGGCGCAACTCATCGAGCGTGGTTCCGAGGTCCTTCATGATCTTCCGGACCAGATGCCCTTTGATCTCCTGCGAAGGATGGCGGGGGATCGCGCTGCTCTTCCCGTGAAGGGTGACCAGCACGTGCCGCGCGCCATCCTCGAAAGTCGCTCCAGCTCTCTTCAGGAGCCGTCTCAACTCGCTCGCCGTCACACCCACATAGTAAACATATCTGTTGACTTTGGCAAGAGACGTACGAGCGGGGCTCAGAAGAGGGAAAAGAGCACCTTCAAAACAGCCCAGAGCGGGACGATGATGAGCGGAGTTCGCTACTTCACCACCCACGCGTCCACGGCGAACTCGTCCTTCGTGATCTGGTGCAGGCGGACATCGCGAAACAGGATGGCGTCCCTGCGGTGCCTGCGGCCGGCGCCGCCCACCACCGGCAACGAGTGCATGCCGCCCAGAATCTTCGGCGCATAGTAGAAGAAGATCTTGTCCACCACGCCGGCTTCCAGCGCCGCCCAGTTCACCTTGCTGCCGGCTTCGATCATCAGCGAGCGGTATTGCTCCTTCGCCAGTTGCTCCACTACCTGACGCAGGTCGGTGCGCCCGCCGGGTCCATCGGCCACCAGTACGCGAACGCCGCGGGCTTCCAGTTGCCGCCGGCGTTCCGGCGACGACGCCGACGTTGTGGCCACCAGCACGTCGTCGGTGGCCGACATCACTATGCGCGAATCGAGCGGGATACGCAGCGTGGAGTCCACCACAATGCGCAGCAGCGGGCGGCTGCGCTCCAGGCCGGTGCGATCGGTCAGCAGCGGATCGTCCCCCAGCAGCGTGCCGATGCCGGTGAGAATGGCGTCGTGCAGGTGGCGCACCTGCTGCACGTGCGCGCGGGCCTGGGCGCTGGTGATCCAGCCGGAATTGTCCTCGGGCGCGGCGATCTTGCCGTCCAGCGTCACGGCGGATTTCAGGGTCACCAGCGGCTGGCCATTGCGCATGGCAAAGGCGAACGCCTCGTTCAGGTGTTCGGCCTCTTCGCCGTATTCGGCGGCCATCTCCACGGCGATGCCCGCGGCCTCCAGACGGCGGATTCCCTCGCCGGCCACCAGCGGATTCGGGTCGCGCATGGCCACCGTCACCCGCGCGACGCCCGCGGCAATCACCGCGTCGGCGCACGGCGGGGTGCGTCCATGGTGCGAGCAGGGCTCCAGCGTCAGGTACAGGTCCGCGCCGCGAGCGCGTTCGCCGGCCTGCTCCAGCGCGATCGCTTCGGCATGTTTCACGCCCGCCCACGTGTGCAACCCACGGCCCACCACCTCGCCATCGCGCACCACCACCGCGCCCACCGCGGGGTTCGGGCTGGTGCGGCCCACGCCCTTCCGCGCCAGCGCCAGCGCCTCTTCCATGTAGGGCGATTTCATTTGGGCTCGAAGATGGACGCGATGAACTGCTCGGGATCGAAGGGAAGCAGATCGTCGGCCTTCTCGCCCACGCCGATGTAGCGGATGGGCAGGTTCAGCTCGCGCGTGATGGCCACCACCACGCCGCCTTTGGCCGTGCCGTCCAGCTTGGTAAGCACGATGCCGGTCACCCCGCTCGACTCGGTAAAGCGCCGCGCCTGCTCGAGGCCGTTCTGGCCGGTGGTGGCGTCCAACACCAGCAGCACCTCGTGCGGCGAGCCGGGCACCACTCGCGTGGCCGTGCGGCGCATTTTCTCCAGCTCGGCCATCAGGTTCTCCTTCGTGTGCAGCCGGCCGGCGGTGTCCACAATCACGTAGTCCACTTTGCGCGCCTTCGCCGCCTGCAGCGCGTCGAAGATCACCGCGCTCGGGTCGGCGCCGGTTTTCTGGCGGATCACGTCGGTGCCGGTGCGCTGGCCCCACACTTCCAGTTGTTCGATGGCCGCGGCGCGGAACGTATCGGCGGCGCAGAGCAGCACCTTGCGGCCCTCCGTCTGGTATCGCCGCGCCAGCTTGCCGATGGTGGTGGTTTTGCCGGAGCCGTTAACGCCCACCACCATCACCACGGCGGGCGGTTCGGCCACGTGCGGCATGGGCCGCTCGGCGCCCTCCAGCACTTCCAGCAGATGTTCGCGGATGAGGCGCTTCAGCTCGTCGCCGTCGGCCAACAGGTTGCGGTCCACGCGCTCGCGCAGCCTCTCGACGATCTCAGTGGTGGTGGCCACGCCAATGTCGGCCGTGTACAGCGTTTCTTCGATTTCGTCGAGGACGGCGGCGTCGATTTCCTTGCGGCCGGCGATGGCGTCCTCGAGCCGGTCCAGCAGGCCCGAGCGGGTTTTCTGGATGCCCGCCTTGAGGCGGTCGAGCAGTCCCGGTTCCTGCGAAACCGAGCCGAACAGGGTCTGGATGGCCATGGGCTTCTAACTATCTTACTTTGGGAACGGGACGGGTTCGGGGCTTCGCACGGCAGTAAGATTCTCAGTTTGGGCGTGATACGTCCATGTGCCCGCCCGACTTGGCGCCGAGCGACTCTTGCATATACCGCCCGTGCGATATTCTCGAAGGGTGCACGTAGAATCGGGACGGCAGTACGACGCCTTCTCCGAAGACTACCATTGGCTTTACTCCGGCTATGCCTTATGTGGAAAACCTGCACTCGATGAGAACGAGGACGTCCTAACCGAGGCCGGGTTGAAGGCACGTATTCTGGATTGTTCCTGTGGAATCGGAACCCTTGCGATACCTCTCGCCAGACTCGGCTATGAAGTCAGCGGTTCTGACGCCAGCCGGGGCATGGTCGAACAAGCGATGCTTGCCGCAAGGAATACAGACCTGGACATCCCGCTGATCTGGTGCAGGTGGGAAGACCTGCCTGGTCGCTTCACGGGCCGTTTTGACCTGGTCTTCTGTGTTGGTAACTCGATCGGTCACACTCGCAACAGGGAAGAGATGCTTCGATCTCTGGAAGGAATGCGGGCAGTGCTCAGGAATGGCGGCAAACTGGTGCTTCACTCACGCAATTGGGAGCAACTTCGAAAGGAGAAAAAACGCTTCACGCACTTTGAATGGCGGGAGCGCGGCGGGCAACGGTGCCTTCCTCACTATGCCTGGACGTTCCCAGAAGGATTCGACGACGCTCACACGATAGACGTGGTCCTGGTTTTCGATTCTGGCGGGAAGGCGTCCATTCGATCGTATCCGATCGTCTACTATCCGGTTCACATCGAAGACTTGATAGAACGTTTACGGTGCGCCGGCTTTACCGATATCCGGAACACGTTGAGCGAAAGCACGCTCGAATATCGTGTGATCGCTTCATGAGGGGAATCGTGCGCCGGTGAATCCGGCGGCAACACGCAACGCCAGCGCGTGGCATGGCGGCTATGGCCGATTCACGGGTCGCTCCATATGCCATTACCCCGGGCATCGATTCGATATCGGCCCACCAGCGACCGTCCTGCTCCGGCCCCACGGTGATTGGAATGGATTCTACCGCGACTGGCTCCATCGATGTCCCTTATATTATCAACTGCTCGCGCACGCGTCAGTGGCGCATTCCCGGGCGCCACAAGCCCGTTCCTTCGTGTGGCCGGGCTGATACGTGCAGCGCGGATCCTCCGCAAGATAATTGCCCGTGCAGGCGTACGCTCGCGAGCGCGATCCGCCGCAAATGTTCCGGTACTCGCACAGCCCGCACTTGCCTTCGCGCTGGTCCATGTCGCGCAACGAGCAAAACAGCGCCGAGTTGCGATACACCTCCACCAGCGAATCACGCAGCACGTTGCCCGCGGAGATGGGCAGGAAACCGCTGGGACAAATCTCGCCGGTATGCGACACGAACACGAAGCCCTTGCCGTCGCTGACGCCCGCGGTCCGGTACATCATCTTGCGCGAGTTGCTGTAGGCGTTCGGTTCCTGCTGCAGCCGCTGCGCCACGTAACGTCGGTAGTGCATGGCCTCGGTGGTCTTCACGTCGTAGGACGAGATCAGCGAAACCTGGTACAGATCCTCGAAAACCTTCTCGTACTCCTCCGGCGTGAGGTCGTCGTTGGCCAGCGCACGGCCGGTCACGACCAGGAAAAACAGGCTCCACATGCGCCCGCCGATTCCCTCCACCATGTCCGCCATGGCGCGGATCTGGTGCATGTTGCGGCGGGTGATGGTGGTCTGCACCTGCGTTTCCAGACCGATCCGCTGCGCTTCCCTGAGCGCCACCATGGCCCGGTCGAAGGACCCGTCCACGCCCCGGAAAGTGTCGTGAGTTGCGGCGTCGGGCCCGTCCACGCTCACGGCCATGCGCGCCAGCCCACACTCCTTGAAGTGGCGCACTGCCTCCGGCGTCAGCAAGGGCGTGGCGCTGGGGCTGACGTTGGTGCGCAGCCCGAGGCCGGCGCTGTACTGCATCAGCTCGAACAGATCCGGGCGCTTCAGCGGATCGCCCCCGGTGAACACCATCAGCGGGCTCCCGAAGCGCTTCACTTCATCCAGCAGCGCGCGCGCCTGGGCCGTGGTCAGTTCGTCGGGGGCGCGCAGCGGCTGGGCGCTGGCGCGGCAGTGCGCGCAGCTCAGGTCACAGGCCTGGGTGGTCTCCCAGATCACCAGCATGGGCGACATATCGAAATTCATGGACATGGGGTTCGTTCGCAGCTTTCTGCAACAGGATTGCAATCACGCGGCCAAAGGCGAAAGCATGGATTTCGGGGCAAATCACTCAATCCGAAGGGCTCGGCGAGGCCGAAACGTCCGAACTCCGTGGGTGATATGCCCCAACCGCCTAGTGGCGTGGGGCAGGTCGCGGCGAACTGCGATTGCAGATCGGTTCGAGTTCCTGGATCAGCCGATCCTGCCGGGCAAACCGGGCGTGAGCCGAGCAGACCTCGAAGGTGAAGCCGGTGGGCGAACGGTCCGCGACGGCGCGGTTCGTCGCCTGCAAATGTGCAAGCAGTGCCGCTTTGATGTTGTCCGTCTCGCCGACAAATATCCATTCCCGCGCATTGGACAGTCCATATACACCCGCTGATGGTGGAGCGAACCTCTCAATCAACAATTCCGAAAACGTGGATGCCACGTAGTTTTCAAAAGGCACATCGCTCCCTTCCGGCACGGGCCGGGTTAGCCAGCGTGGTGAGTATGCGCCGCCGTGACGGCGAAGTCAATGAAATAATGGCTCTAATGCAATTCGGAGAGCCAAGCCGGACGGCCCGTGCGGCCGCCTTTCACCGCGCCGCGCATCAGATCCTGGAGCAGGGCCGCATCTTCGCCGATCCCCTGGCCCTGGCCATCCTGGGGGAAGACGCCAATGCCGTCGCCGAGGAAGCCGAGCGGCGCCCCACCGGACAGCGGATGCGCATTTTCATCGCGGTAAGGACGCGCTTTGCCGAGGACGCTCTGGCCGCTGCCGTTGCCCGCGGCGCGCGCCAACTGGTGGTCCTTGGCGCGGGCCTGGACACTTACGCGTATCGCGGCCCGTTGCGCGACCGCCTGCGCATTTTCGAAGTGGATCATCCGGCCACGCAGGCTTGGAAGCGCCAGCGCCTGGCCGATGCCGCCATCTCCGTGCCGGCCTGTCTGGCCTTTGCCCCGATCGATTTCGAGCGGGTGACTCTGGCCGAGGGCCTGGCCGCTGCCGGCTTCAATCCGGCTGAGCATACCTTCTTTACCTGGCTTGGCGTAGTGCCGTACCTGACCGAGGACGCCGTCTGGTCCACACTCGGGTTCATCGCGAGCCTGGCCAATGGCGCGCACGTGGTGTTCGACTACGGCGACCCGCCGGCTTCCTTGTCGCCGGAGTTGCGCACCTTCCACGACCGGCGTGCCGCACAAGTAGCCGAGCTGGGCGAGGCCTGGAAGACTTACTTTGAACCGGAGGAGTTGCGCGTCCGGCTGATGGACCTCGGGTTCGCCGAGATCGAAGACCTTGGACCGCCACAGTTCGCCGCGCGCTACTTTCCTCACCGCGCTACGGCGGTCTCCGAACGGGGCGGCCACATCCTGCGCGCGACGACAATCTAAAGGCGAGAATTACTGGACATCCCAACCATGTTCGGGGTATATTCCGAAGGCTGGAGGCGCCGAACGGAACCTCGTCCGGCCCAGCCATAAATCACAGAAAAGGAAGAGATCAGCCAGACCATGAGGATTCGTTTACTCGCTGCCGCAACGCTGCTGCTCGCGGCCACCACCGTGTCCGCGCAAGGTTACAAGTTCCTAACGTCCGTCGCCACCTTCAAGGTGGCGCCCGGGAAGGATAGCGCCTTCGTCGAGAAAGGCAAGGCGTTCGCCGCGCCCCTCGACAAACTGATGGCCGACGGCGTCGTTCTGGCCTATGGAATCGACGTCGACATGCTCCATGTGCCCGGGGAGAACAATGTCTCCTTCTGGGTATCCGTGCCCAACTACGAAGCACTGGCCAAAGAGGAGGGCGCGATCCAGGAGTTCATTAAAGCGAACCCGGGCCTGATGGCGGACCTGACGTCGCTGGCCGATATGACCACCCACCACGACCTCATCGTCCGCGCGCGGGAAGAGGGTCACAGGAGCGTGCCCGCCGGCGCGCAGCCGATCGGAGACTTCGACCTGCAGAAGGTCAAACCCGGGCACATGCAGGATTTCATGACCCTGTTCAAGAAGTACAACCAGCCCGTGTTCGACAAACTGGTCGCCGATGGGGTGATCTACGCCTATCAAGTG
>CAYVPZ010000091.1:0-11133 GCA_964453955.1 uncultured Solibacteraceae bacterium
CGGGCCCTCAATCTCGCGGGCAATCAACTGCACCGCCTCGAAATCCTCCGGCGACGACGCGGGGTAACCGGCTTCGATGACATCGATCTTCAGCCGCGCGAGTTGCCTCGCCACCACCAGCTTCTCCCTGCTCCCCAGCCGCGTGCCAGCGGCCTGTTCGCCATCGCGCAGCGTCGTGTCGAATACGCTTACCTTCTCGCCCTGTACCATGTAATGGAAAGTTGCCTCTGTTGTTATGTTGTCGCATTTCGATCCGCTGGTGGAGGAATGGTTCCGGGAACGGCTGGGCACGCCCACCGAACCGCAGGCGCAGGGCTGGCCACTGATCCGCGAGGGGGCGGACGTGCTGATCTCGGCGCCCACCGGTTCGGGCAAGACGCTGGCGGCTTTTCTCATCTGCTTGGACGAGCTGGTCCGCGAGGCGCGCGGCGGCGAACTGGTGAACGAGATCCGCGTGGTCTACGTTTCGCCGCTCAAGGCGCTCAGCAACGACGTGCACAAGAATCTGGAAGCGCCGCTGGCCGAAATTCGCGAGCTGGCCGAGCGCCGCGGCGTGAAGCTCGGGCCCATCCGGACCGCGGTGCGCACCGGCGACACGCCTGCCTGGGAGCGGGTGCAGATGGGCAGGCAGCCGCCGCACGTTCTGGTGACGACGCCGGAGTCGCTGTACATCCTGATGACGGCGGAGAAGTCGCGGGCGGCGCTGCGCACCACGCGGACCGTGATCGTCGACGAGATTCACGCCATGGCCGACGACAAGCGCGGGTCGCACCTGGCGCTGACGCTGGCGCGGCTGGACACGCTGACCGGACAGCGCCCGCAGCGCATCGGCCTCTCGGCGACGGTGAAGCCCATTGAAGAGGTGGCGCGGTTCCTCGGCCCGGACATGCGCATCGTGAACGTGGGCCATCGGCGCGACATGGACCTGGCCGTGCTGGTTCCGCGCGACGAACTGGGCCCCATCGCCACGCACGAAATGTGGGCGGAGGTGTACGACCGCCTGGCCGAGCTGATTCTGGCGCACCGCACAACGCTGGTTTTCGTCAACACGCGCCGCATGTCGGAGAAGGTGGCGCACGCGCTGTCGGAACGGCTGGGTGAAGGCGTGGTTTTGCCCCATCACGGCAGCCTGGCGCGAACGCTACGGCTCGACGCGGAAACGCGCCTGAAGAACGGCGAACTGCGGGCCGTGGTGGCGACGGCATCGCTGGAGCTGGGTATCGATATTGGGACTGTGGACCTGGTGGTGCAGATCGGCTCCACGCGCTCGATCGCCGTCGCACTGCAGCGGTTCGGCCGCTCCGGGCACTGGATTGGCGCGCGGCCGAAGGGCCGCCTGGTGGCCACTACGCGCGACGAGCTCGTCGAATGCGCGGCGCTGTTGCGCGCCATTCGGGGCGGGGAACTGGAGCGGATTGAGATCCCCCAAAATGCCCTCGATATTCTGGCGCAGCAGATTGTCGCGGCCGCCGCGTGCGAGGCGTGGGAGGAAGAGGCGCTGTGGCAACTGGTGCACTCGGCGTGGCCGTACCGGAATCTGCCTCGGCACGATTTCGACGCGGTCATCGCGATGCTCTCCGATGGCATTGCGACCTCGCGCGGGCGCAGCGGCGCGTTCCTGCATCGCGACCAGGTGAACGGCATCGTGCGGGGCCGGCGGGGCGCGCGCCTGGCCGCCATCACCTCCGGCGGCGCGATTCCCGACAACGCCAACTTCGCGGTTACCGCCGAGCCGGATGGCCGCAACGTGGGCACGGTGGACGAAGACTTCGCGGTGGAGAGCATGGCCGGCGACGTGTTCCTGCTGGGTACGCAATCGTGGCGGATCAAACGCGTGGCCACCGGGCGGGTGTGGGTGGAGGATGCGCGCGGCGCGCCGCCCACGGTTCCGTTCTGGCTGGGCGAGGCGCCGGGCCGGTCGGCGGAGTTGTCGTGGAGCGTTTCGGAAACCCGCCGGCTGATCCTCGAATCGGACCCGGCGTTCCTCATGGATGAATGTGGCCTGGATGAAGCGGGGGCGAAGCAGGCCGTGGCGTATGTGAGGGCGGGCGCAATCGCTCTAGGTGCGCTGCCCACGCAGACAACCGTGGTGGCCGAGCGCTTCTTCGACGAGAGCGGCGGCATGCAGCTTGTGATCCACGCGCCGTTCGGATCGCGCATCAACCGCGCGTGGGGCCTGGCGCTGCGCAAGCGCTTCTGCCGCACCTTCAACTTCGAATTGCAGGCCGCGGCCACCGACAACGGCATCCTCATTTCACTCAGCGAACTGCACGCCTTTCCGCTGGAGCTGGTGTTCGAATTCCTGCAGCCGCAGACCGTGGAGCACGTGCTGACCCAGGCGCTGCTGGCCGCGCCCATGTTCACAGCCCGCTGGCGGTGGAACGCGTCGCGGGCGCTGGCCATTCTGCGATTCACCGGCGGCAACAAGGTTCCGGCGCCGATTCTGCGCATGCGCTCCGACGACCTGCTCGCCTCCGTGTTCCCCGATCAGGTGGCCTGCGGCGAAAATCTCGAAGGCGAGATTCGCGTGCCCGACCATCCGCTGGTGAACGAGACCATCGGCAACTGCCTGCATGAGGCCATGGACGCCGCCGGCCTGATTCGGCTGCTCGAAGACATCCAGGCGGGCCGGGTGCGCACGGTGGCCATCGACAACGCCGCACCCTCCCCGTTTTCACACGAGATTCTCAGCGCGAACCCGTACGCGTTCCTGGACGACGTCCCGCTGGAGGAGCGGCGCGCGCGGGCGGTGCAGTTGCGCAGCTCGCTGCGCTCGGATTTCGTGGGCGGCGCGGGCGTGCTCGATCCGGCCGTGATTGTCCGCATCGCCGCGGAAGCGGGGCCGGACGTGCGCAATGCCGATGAGCTGCACGATGCGCTGCTCACGCTGGTGGTACTGCCTCCGCTCACCGAATGGCAGGCGCAGTTCGACGAGCTGAAAGCGGCGGGACGCGCTTCCACGATCGCGCGCGGCGGTCGGACGTTTTGGGTGGCCACCGAGAAGCTGGCCGTGGTTGACGATCACGTGCTCGCGGTGCGCGGCTGGATGGAGTCGCTGGGACCGGTGACCGCCGCGGCGCTGGCGGAGAAGCTGGCGCTGGGCCGCGATGAGGTGGAGCGGGCGCTGCTCACGCTGGAAGCCGAAGGACAGGTGCTGCGCGGACGGTTCTCGGTTCCCGAGGGCGTGGGCGAGCCCGAGTGGTGCAATCGGCGCATTCTGGCGCGCATTCATCGGGCCACGCTGGGCCATCTGCGGCGCGAGATCGAGCCGGTTTCGGCGCTCGATTTTCACCGCTTCCTGTGCCGCTGGCAGCATCTGGTGGCCGGCAGCCAGCTTCACGGTCCCGATGGCGTGCTGCAGATTATCCGGCAGTTGCAGGGATACGAGATCGCGGTCTCGGCGTGGGAAGCCGAGGTGCTGGCGCGGAGGGTGGCCAAATACAAGCCCGAGTATCTGGATGAGCTGTGCCTCTCGGGCGAAGTGATGTGGGGCCGGTTGTCGGCGCATCCGGCGATGGAGGAATCGAGCGGCCGGCACGTGCGGGCCACGCGAATCGCGCCGATCTCCTTCTTCCTGCGCGAGAGCGCCGGCTGGCTGGCCGATCCGCGGCCGGCGTCGGAAGAGGCGCAACTGGCCGCGCTGTCGCATCCCGCGCACGACATTCTGCGGGCGCTGGGGGAACATGGCGCGTCGTTCTTCACCGATCTCACGCGCGCCACCGGACGGCTGGCCAGCGAGGTGGAAGACGCGCTGTGGGAACTCGTCGCCGCGGGCCTGGTGACGGCGGACGGGTTCGAGAATCTGCGCGCCCTGATCGATCCGAAGCGGCGGCGCGGGGAAGGCCGGGCGCGGGGCAGGCGTCCGCGTCATGCGGCGGGGAGGTGGGCGCTCATGCGGCGTTCGCTGCCCGTGGCGCCGGCGGCCGATCGCGTGGAGGCGTTCGCGGACCAGCTTGTGCTGCGCTGGGGCGTGCTGTTTCGCGACCTGCTGACGCGGGAGACCACCGCGCCGTTCTGGCGGGATCTGCTGCCGCTGCTCCGGCGCAAGGAGGCGCGTGGCGAACTGCGGGGCGGCCGCTTCGTTTCGGGACTCTCCGGCGAGCAGTTTGCGTCTCCCGAGGCGCTGGACCTTTTGCGTGCGGTGCGGCGCGCCGACGCGCACCCGGAAGACGACGTGCGCATTGCCAACGCCGACCCGCTCAATCTGACCGGCATCGTGCTGCCCGGGCCGCGCGTGAGTACCATGATTGCGGGGAGCCGGGTGCTCAGCGCGGTTCCGGCCGACGGGTGAGCGCCAGCAGCAATTCCTCAAACGGCCCGCGCGGGATGAGCGAGGGGCGCGCGGGAGTAAGGGGATTAGAGGGGGTAAAGGAAATAAAGGAATTGGCGGCGGCGCGCCGGTGTTGGATATACCGTGGAGTGGAGTCCACAACGGAAACCATACAGGTGGTTCTGGATGCGAAGCTCCTGAAGGCCACCGATCTCGCGGCGAAGCGACAAAAAGTGAATCGGTCCGCGCTGGTTCGGCATGCTCTGCAGGAACACCTGAGGCACCTTCATTTCGCGGATCTCGAGGAGCGCGACCGGCGCGGTTATCAGGCCCGCCCGCAACCCGTGGAAGAGTATCGCCCCTGGGAGGAGGCTGCGTCCTGGCCAGAAGATTGAGCCGTGGTGACGTTCACTTCTGCCGGTTTGCACCGCCGGACAAGCAGCGGCCGGTTCTCCTGCTCACGCGCGATGGCGTCATTGGCCACCTCGCGACGGTGACCGTGCGCCGATTACCTCCACGGTCCGAGGCGTGCCGTCGGAAGTGGTATTGGATGTGGATGACGGGATGAAGGGCCGGTGCGCGGTAAACCTGCACAATGCCATCACGGTCTCCCAGGAACGGATTGCCAGGCGTGTCGC
The DNA here is from genome assembly GCA_964453955.1 of uncultured Solibacteraceae bacterium. Classification (GTDB taxonomy): domain Bacteria; phylum Acidobacteriota; class Terriglobia; order Bryobacterales; family Bryobacteraceae; genus CAWACP01. The sequence goes on from CAYVPZ010000091.1 coordinate 4,909, forward strand.
GAGCCTGAGTGACGAGAGAATGCGCGAGGTTTGCGTGGCCCTCCGGTTCTCGCTTGGGTGCGGTTGAGCGGTTATCGCGGCTTCACATCTCCCGCGGGAACAGCACCCGGCTTCTCCGGTTCGACCGTCCCGCCCAGCAGCCGAAATAGCGCACCTCGTGGCGCGGCTGCTGCACTCCGATGAGGAACGTCCGCCCGAAATACTCCACAATCAGCCGGGCATCGGAGGGCAGCCCCGGCTCCAGGTCGAACACGATGGTTTGCAGCTCGGCGGGCACGAAGCGTTTGCGGAAATTGCGGTACTCCACGCGCTTCCAGTTGGAGGCCATGGCCGACGCCAGGAAGTAGCACCACAACAGCGCACCACCCACGGCGGCGAGGGCCACCGCGTTCTCCACGATGGTGCTCTTCTCCCAAACGCCGATGCGCGACAGCAGCGCGCCCAGACACACCAGCAGAACCAGGGAGATTCTGACCCAGCCGAGTCTCTTGAACATGGCCAGAAACCAACTGTAGTGACGCGCGATGAAGCGGCCGAAGAAGCCGCCAGGTTTGCTGCACTTCGATGCGATAGCGCTCCGCTTCCTCGAAGTCCATGAACCGCACCCAGTCGAGCAGAGGATCCACTTCCACCATAGGCCCATTATGCGGCGGTTTCCCCGGCGATTCCAGAACCGAGTGAACCCGTCATGCCGTTGACACATTTGTAATCCGACTCTGCTACTTTTGTGCAATGCACCCCGATCTCGTCGACGAGTACGGCCCCATCCGCTTCCAGGGCGATCCCAACGCCCTTTACGACCGCCATCTTATATTCGACAACTCCATCGACCCGGATGTCGCCACCCTCCGCGACCGCTACGAAGCGGTGGCGCGGTCGTTGCGCGACATCCTTTCGGTGCGCTGGCTGCGCACGCGCCGGAACTACGAACACCAGAACCCGAAGGGCGTCTACTACCTCTCCATGGAGTATCTGATCGGTCGTTCCCTCGCCAACAACGCGGCCAGTCTGCAGGTTGAACAGGTGGTGCGCGAAGCCTGCAAGGAAACCAACACCGACTGGAACGAGCTGCTCGAACAGGAGCCGGATGCCGGCCTCGGCAACGGCGGCCTGGGAAGGCTGGCCGCCTGTTTCATCGACTCGCTGGCCACCATGCAGATTCCCGCCATGGGCTACGGCCTGCGCTTCGAATATGGGATCTTCCGGCAGACCATCCAGGATGGCTGGCAGGTGGAGCAGCCCGACAACTGGCTGCGCCGTCCGGACCCCTGGGAAGTGGCGCGCCTGGACGACCAGGTGGAGGTGAAGCTGAACTGCCGATTTCACTTCAGCGGCGGGCGTCTGGTGATCGTCCCTGGCCAGCAGTCCCGGCTGGTGGGTATTCCGTACGATCGGCCGGTGATCGGCTATGGCGGCAAGACCATCAACACGCTGCGGCTGTGGGGCGCCACCGCGCCGGACTCCTTCGACTTCCAGGAATTCAGCCAGGGCGACTATGTCGGCGCGGTTTCCGAGAGGCTGGCCGCCCGTTCGGTGACGCGCGTCCTGTACCCGGACGACTCCATCGTATCCGGTCAGGAACTCCGCTTCCTGCAGGAGTACTTCCTGTCGGCCTGCTCGGTGGCCGACCTCATCCGCCGGTTCCGCCGAAGGCACAACGACTGGCATGCCCTGCCCGACAAAGCCGCCATCCAGCTCAACGACACGCACCCCACGCTCACCGTGGCCGAGCTCATGCGCATCCTGCTGGACGATGCACACCTCGGCTGGGACGAAGCGTGGTCCATCACCCAGGGCACGCTTGGCTACACCAATCACACGCTCCTGCCGGAGGCGCTGGAGAAGTGGCCGGTGGCGTGGTTCGAGGACATCATCCCGCGGCATCTGGAGATCATTTACGAGATCAACCGGCGCTTTCTGGACACCGTGCGCGAGCGCTTTCCCGGCGACGAGGAGCGGGTGCGGCGCATGAGCCTGATCGAGGAACAGCCCGTGAAGAAGGTGCGCATGGCGCATCTGGCCATCACCGGCTCGCACAGCACCAACGGCGTCTCGGCCATCCACACGGACCTGCTCAAGCGGCACGTGGTGGCCGATTTCGCCACCATGTACCCGGAGCGCTTCAACAACAAGACCAACGGCGTCACGCCGCGGCGCTGGCTGCTGGTGGCCAATCCGTCGCTGGCGCGCTCCATCAGCGAGGCGCTGGGCAACGACGAGTGGATCGTCGATCTCAGCCGCCTGGCCGCGCTCAAGCCGCTGGCCGACGACGCCCCGTTCCGCGCGGTGTTCCGCCAGACCTGCCGCGACGCCAAGGTGCATTTTGGCGACTGGCTGCGGCGCACTACCGGCGGAGTCGTCGACCCCGACTCCATCTTCGACTGCCAGATCAAGCGCATTCACGAATACAAGCGCCAGTTGCTGAACGCGCTGCACATCGTGATCCTTTACAATCGGCTGCGCGACAACCCCAACCTCGCCGTGCCACCACGGACATTCTTCTTTGCCGGCAAGGCCGCGCCCGCCTACTACCTGGCCAAGGTCATCATCAAGTTCATCAACGATCTGGCTGCCACCATCGACAACGACCCGGCCGTGCGCGGACGTCTGAAGGTGATTTTCATCCCCGATTACAACGTTTCCGTGGCCGAGCGCCTGATTCCCGCCAGCGACGTTTCCGAGCAGATCTCCACCGCCGGTTACGAGGCCAGCGGGACCAGCAACATGAAGTTCATGATGAATGGCGCGCTGACCATCGGCACGCGCGACGGCGCCACCATCGAAATGGCCGCGGCGGCCGGCGAGGAAAACTTTTTCCTGTTCGGACTCACCGCGGCCGAAGTGGAGGACCATCGCGGCTGGTACAACCCGTGGTGGCATTACAACAACGAGCCCGAGACGCGCGCGGCCCTGGACCTGATTTTCTCGGGATACTTCAACCCGCACGAGCCGGGAATCTACGAGCCGCTCCGCGACACCCTGCTCAATCACGGCGATTTCTACATGCACCTGGCCGATCTGAAGTCGTACGCGGACACGCAGGCGCGGCTGGGCGAACTATACACGCAGCCGGAGGAATGGACCCACAAGGCCATCCTGAACGTGGCCAGTTCCGGCGGCTTCTCGAGCGACCGCACCATCGCGCAGTACGCCGCGGAAATCTGGAACGCGAAGCCGTGCCCGGTGGAGTGAGGATATGGATAGGAGCACCGGGCGTCAGGGCTCGAAGGCCATGCTATGCCCATGAGACGATCTCTTTGCCTATTCGATACTGACCTCCTACAATAGAGGTGATGAAGCGCAGGGTTCCGACGACCTTCTCCTATTCGGTGTTCTACGAGCAAGCGCCGGAGGGCGGCTACGCCGCGTTCGTTCCGGTTCTGCCTGGTTGTCACACCCAGGGCGAAACACTGGAAGAGACGGAACAGAACGTCAAGGAAGCCATCGCCGTGTATCTGGAAAGCCTGGCGGCCCATGGGGAGGCGATTCCCGAGGAGGGCCGATCATTCCAGGGAAGGGTGACCGTTCCCGCCTCTGTCATCGCCTGATTGATGGCCAGACTTCCCTCCCTCACGGCGCGCAAAGTGATCCCGGCGCTCAAGCGAGCTGGCTTCGTCGAGGACCGCCAAAGGGGAAGCCATCTCGTTTTGATTCACCCTGAGAGCAAAGCTCGAACCGTGGTGCCTGTTCACCCGAGCCGGACCATCAAGGAACCCGTGCTGCGCGCGATTATTCGCGATGCGAACCTCTCGGTGGACAAGTTTATCGCGTTGCTTTGATCCAAACCCCGCCTCACTCGTATCGCAGCGCCTCCACCGGGTCCAGCCGCGCGGCCTTGTTGGCCGGCCAGATGCCGAAAAACAGGCCCACGCCGATCGAGACGCCCACGCCCAGGATCGCCGCCCACAGCGGCACCGCCGTCGGCAGCGCCGGGAAAATCAACCGCACAATCAGCGACACCAGCCATCCCAGGGTCATGCCAACCAGCCCGCCGATCCCGGTGAGCACCACCGCCTCGGTCAGAAACTGCAGGATGATGTCGCTGCGCCGCGCGCCGATGGCCTTGCGCACGCCGATCTCGCGAGTGCGCTCGGTCACCGATACCAGCATGATGTTCATCACGCCGATGCCGCCCACCAGCAGCCCCACCGAGCTCAGCACAATCATCACCAGCGCCACCATGCCGGTCACCTGATGGAATTTCTCCACCATCTGGTCCCCCGTGGTGATGGCGAAGTTGTCGGGCTTGTTGAAGGGCACGTGTCTCTGCAGCCGCAGCACCACGCGCGCTTCGTCGATCGCTTCCGACAACCGGCCCGGCTTCGAGCTGATAATCAGCAGATTCTCCTTCGCCGTCGGAAACACCTTCTGCATGGTGAAATACGGCAGCAGGGCCCACCGGTATTCTACGCCCGGGAACGAGTTCGCCGGCTTGTCCATCACGCCCACCACTTCAAACTCGCTGCCGTTCAGGTCAACCCATTTGCCGATCGGATCCTCGTTGGCCATGATGGCCTTCGTCACAACCGCGCCCAGCACAACGACGGGCATGCGATGGCGGTTCTCCTCGTCGGTAAAAAACCGGCCGTTCACCATCTCGCCGGCGTTCCCGCTGCTCAGAAAAGACTCGTCCGTGCCGCGCAGAATCATGTTGAACATGTCGTTGCCCTTGTACTTGACGCGGTTGAGCGCCTGGCCCTGAAATATACCAGGAGGAAACAACAACGGGCTCACGCCCTGCACGTCCGGGCAACGTTCCTGAATGGCCACTGCGTCTTCGTAAGTCAGCGGCTTGCGATTCAGTTCCTCCGGCGTCAGATGACCCGACAACGGCGGAACCTTGAACGCCATCGCGCTGTTCGCGCCCAGACCCTCGAAAATCCCGGAAATGCTGCTGTCCAGTCCCGCAATTATCGAGCCCACCGCGATAATCGTGCCCGAACCGATAATCACGCCCAGCACGGTCAGGAACGACCGCATTTTGTGCTCGCGCACGGTGTCCAGCGCGAGCCGGATGGTCGAAAAGAAGACGCGCCGTCTCATCGTTCCGCCCTCAACGCTTCAATCGGATCGAGTCTGGCCGCCCGCTGCGCCGGATAAATCCCGAAGAACAGCCCCACCACCGTGGAGAGCCCAACGCCGATCACCACCGCCGAAGGGGGTACGGCCATGGGCACCGGAGTGGTGTTGCGAATGAGCACGGCCAGCAGCCACGCAATGACCACACCGATCAAGCCACCCGTAGCCGCCATAATCGACGACTCCACCAGAAACTGATAAAGAATATCCACGCGCCGCGCCCCCACCGATTTGCGAATGCCGATTTCGCGCGTGCGCTCGGTCACCACCGCCAGCATGATGTTCATGATCACCACGCCGCCCACCACCATGAAAATGGATACGATGGCCACGGCGGTGGAAGCGATGGCCCCGGTGAGCTGGTCCCAGAACGTGAGAATGGCATCGGCGGTCACGACGGAAAACGTGTCGTCCTGGTTCGGACGCGTGTGGCGATACGCCCGCAGCAGCATGCGCACTTCATCCTGCGCCTGCTCCAGGTTCCGCCGGTCCCCGGTCTTGGCCGCGTAAGCGATATCCTTGTGCGAGCCGTAGTACTGAAAGTAAGTGCGGATGGGAATCAGCACATACCCGTCCTGCGATTCGCCGAACACGCTGCCCTTGGCCTTGGCCACGCCCACAATCTGCACCGCCCGCCCGTCCACACGGATGGTCTTGCCGATCGGATCGATGCCGTTGAAGAACTTGTCCTTGATATCGTTGCCGATCACCGCCACGGGCATGCGATGCTCGTCCTCCAGGTCGGTCACGAACCGCCCGGCGCTCAGTTCCACGTTGTTGAGCACGCCGTAATTGGCGCCGCCGCCCACCAACTGCTCGTCGTCCAGGCTGTCGCCCTGGTATTGAATCTTCACCGAGCGCTGCGCCTGCATGCCGATTTCGGTGAGCATGGTGGCGTGGCTCTTCAGGAAGTTAAACTCGTCCACGCTCAGCTCGGGATTGTCCTTCAGGAATTTCAGGAATTTCTTCGGGTCGAAATCCCCGATGAACGCCATGCGCACCACCACGAAGCCGTCCGAGCCGAGATCGGACAGCGCGTCGGCGATGTACACATCCATGCCGTGAATCATGGACATCACCGCGATCAGCGTGGTGGTGGCCAGAATGATGCCCAGCAGGGTCAGAAAACTGCGCGGCTTGCTGCCG
>CAYVPZ010000092.1:0-11130 GCA_964453955.1 uncultured Solibacteraceae bacterium
AAAGAATCCCGCCGCGGCCGCGCGCCCGCCGCTGGGAGTCACGTACGTTACCACCGGCACGGGCGACGCAACCATCTTCTCGATGGCCTCGCGGGTGGCGTCCAGCATGCCTCCCGGCGTGTTCAGGCGAATCAGGATGCAGGAGGCGTTTTCGCTGCGCGCCGCCTCGATGGCCCGCGCGATGATCTCCACCGTGATGGGGTGCACCACGCCATCGACGTCGGCGGCGATCACGCGCGGAGCGGCCGCCAGGGGGACGGAAAGCAGTCCCAGAACCGCGATCAAACCTGCAGGTCTCAACTCAGCCCCACTATATCCCGAACAGCGGGTGAGTGGGGGAGGCTGGTCAATCGAGCACTTTGATCAGCTCGGTTTGCGCGGCCCCGGTGACCTGCGCCTCCGTCTCCGACACGTACACGTTGTACTCGGAACGGATGCCGAAGTGCGGAAGGTAGATGCCTGGCTCGACCGAGAAGCAGGTGCCGGGAATGACCTTGCGCTCGTCGTGCGTTTCCAGGTTGTCCATGTTGGCCCCGGTTCCGTGCACTTCCTCGCCAATGGAGTGGCCGGTGCGGTGGACGAAATACTCGGCGTAGCCGTTGGCCGCGATATGCTGCCGCGCGGCGTCGTCCACCTCGAAACCCTGCAGCGGCTGGCGGCGGGCCACGCGATCGCGCACCAGATGGAAGGCGTTGTCGCGCGCGTCGCGCACGATGGTGAAAACCTTCGTCACCTCGTCAGGCGGGGTAGCGCCGCAAAAGCCGGTCCACGTGATGTCGTAGTAGACGTCGCCCGGCGTGTTCAGCTTGGCCCACATATCCATCAGCAGCACGTCGCCGCGGCGGATGGGCGATGAGCCGGTGGCCTCCGGCTCGTAGTGAGGGTTGGAGATATTCGCGTTGACAGCGGCCACCGGGCCGTGATCGTTCACCAGGCCGGCCTTGTCGAAGGCCTCGCGAATATAGATCTTCACCGCGTACTCGTCGATCTCTCCTCCGCCGCGCAGAACGTCGCCCACGTGCGCGAACGCGGCCGCGCGGATCTCATCCACCCTCCGGCCGGCCTCGAAGTGCGATTCCGCCTGCTCTTTCGACCAGCGGGCGTCGAAGCGCTGGACCAGATCGGCGGAGGTGGCCACCTCGACGCCGCAGGAGCGGATGAGATCGATGGTCCCGCCATCCACCATGGCCACCAGCGGGACCGCGCAGTTCGGAGAGAATTGCATGGCCACACGGCGGGCTCCGCTCAACAACGCGGTCAGACCGTCGCGCTGGGTTGCCCATGCGGAATAGACGCGCTTCGCGCCGGGAAGCTCGTCCAGCGCGCGCGGCTCAACGGCGTGCACCAGCGCGCGCGGCTCGCCCGCGGCCGGGATGAAGTAATACCAGCGCCGCGAGGCCAGGCCGGCGTGGTGTAAGTCGAGGATGCGGTACGCCAGCGGGTCGCGATGATGATGATCGAAGAAGAGCCAGCCGTCCAGACCTTCTTCGCGAATTGCATTTTGTATCTGAGTTAGTTCCATTGCGGCTCCATGTTACGTGAAAAACGGCTCCCATTTCTCCTTTGCCGGAGGCGGCGTCAGAAGACTTACTATGATCAACGACAGCACCGAGGCCGCCAGTGCCGGGTACACCGCGTCCACCGTCGTGCCGATGGACGTCCACATGATATCGTTCAGGTGCGCGGCGTTCCACACGATGGTGATGGCCGCGCCCAGAACGATGGAGACAATGGCACCCGCGGTGGTGGTCCGCCGCCAGAAGAACACGGCCAGCACCACCGGAGTCACTGCCGCGCCATAGATCGTATAGGCATAGAGCGAGGCGGCCAGCACGGAGGTAAACGTGGTTGCCTGCAGGAGCGCGAATCCGCCCAGCAAAACGACAATCACGCGCGATGCCAGCAAGGTTCTCCGCTCCGACGCGTGCTTGTCTATGAATCTCGAATAGACATCGTGAATCAGGTTCGTGGCCGGCGAGAACAGGTAGTTATTCGCGGTGGAGATGACTTTCGCGAACACGCCGCCCAGCAGGATGGCGCCCACCAGCGGCGGCAGGCCGAGTCGCGCGCTCATGGGAATGATCTCGCGAGGGTGATCCGTTTTGAACATCGAACTGCCGACCACGGCCACGGTGATCAGCAGCGTCTCCAGAAGGAGGGTCCCGACGATCCAGCCATACACCGCGAAGCGCGCGTCTTTCTCCGATCGCGCCGAGAAGAACTTCTGGTACATACTCTGGTTGCCCACCAGCAGTAACATGGTGGGGATCAGAAACCCCAGCGCGGTAACCGGAGTTACGTTCCCGAATACCTGGAAGTGAGTGGCCGGGAGCACGGCTCTTACATGCGCCCACCCTCCGGCATGTTGCAAAAGCAAGGGAACGGACACGATCACGATCACCGTCACCAGGCTGCCGATAATCAGGTCGAGATAGGCAATGGAAGCCATCCCGGCCGCCGCCGTAAACACGATGACGAACGCGGCGATGATATACATGCCGTGCTCGCGCGAGATCTGCGGAAAGATGAGGTGCAGGACGTCGCCACCGCCGATGAACTGGTAACTGGCGATTACCGTGTAGGCCACCACGATGGAAATGGTGCCCAGCACTCGCGCTCCGACATTGAACCGCAGCTCCAGCAGATCGGGCACCGTGAACTGCGCGAACCGCCGCGCCCGCCCGGCGATGAAGAAGATGACCAGCAGGCCAACCCAGCCGCCCGCCGGCTGCCACAACGCCGCGAAGCCGTTGCGGTAGGCGTTCTCGCCGCCCGCGAACAGGCTGCCCGCGCCAATCCACGACGACAGCAGCGTGAACACCAGCACCGGCCACGGCAGCTTGCGCCCGGCCACCAGAAAATCCGTGCTGCCATGCACGCCCAGCGTCTTCACCACCGTCGTAATCAGCAGCGCTCCCACCACAATGGCCAGAACCACGGCGTAGATCATTCGGATGGCGCCTCCTGTGCCTCCGGCGTCGGCTGCCGGATGGAGTACTGTATCACGGTGGGAAGGTGCACCACGCCGGCGATGTCGGCGATGTTGATCACTTTGAACGGCGCGATGTCATCCACCCAGTCCTGACTCATGCCGTCCTTGTATTGGGTGGCTACGGTGACGGTGTATTCGTTTCGCGCGAACGCGCACTCGAGTTCGAAGGAGACATCGAGAACCGACCCGGCGGCCACCGGGCCGATGGCGATGCCCTCCACGCGCGTGTTCGTGCCAAAGACGTCGATGCCAATGCGGTTGCGGATGAGCAGGCCCACCACCGGCTCCTCCACGTCTTTGCGCATCTCGGCCTGGACGCGCACGCGCAGACGGTCCCCGGCCTCGAAGACGCCGCAGCGGCGCCCGAAGCGGTCTGTAATGGCCACGTCCACGATGCGGCTGGCGCCGTCGCCGTGGCGGAAACTGGCGCTACTCTGGTCCGGCCCCGCGCCGCCGTCGTCGATGAGCCGCTGCCGCTCCAGCACGAACCCAACGTAGCGGTTCACGGCATCGCTGGCCGCGCCGAGAAAACGAACCTGCCCGTCCACGAGGAAAACCGCGCGGCTGGCCAGGCGCTTCACCAGACCCAGATCGTGAGACACCAGCAGCACGGTCTTGCCGGTGGTGCGGAACTGTTCGAACTTGCGCACACAGCGCGCGGAGAACACGGCGTCGCCCACGGCCAGCGCCTCATCCACCACCAGAATATCGGGGTCGACGTGAATGGCCGTGGAGAAAGCGAGGCGCAGATACATGCCGCTGGAGTACTCGCGGACGGGCCGCTCCATGAATTCGCCGATCTCGGCGAAGTCCGCGATGTCCTCAAAACGCGCGTCGATCTGGCGCCGCGCCAGGCCCATCACCTCGCCGCTCACGTAGACATTTTCGCGCCCGGTGAAATCGGGATTAAAGCCCGCGCCCAGCTCGAGCAGGCCGGTGATGCGGCCCGCGCAGAGAACGCGCCCAGTGGTGGGTTGCAGCACCCCGCAGACAATCTGCAGCAGCGTGCTCTTGCCCGATCCGTTGGGGCCGATGAGCGCCACCACCTCGCCATTTTCGACCCGCAGGCTGATTCCGCGCAGCGCCCAGAATTGATGGACGTCCGCGCCGCCGGGAAGGAGGTGACGGATCCGCTGGGCGGGATTGCGGAACAGGGCGAAGCTCTTGGAGACGTTCTGGACGGCGATCACTGGAATGCTCAATATACCGCGGTGGGCGGCGGCCGAGCGAAGAGCGTCAGATCCACAGGAAGGGGGGCGGAAACAGCGCAGGCCGAAGGCCTGCTCCACAATCAGGCGTGTCCGCTCACGCGCTGACGGGCACCGGCTCCGCCGAGCGCGCTTCGTTGAAGCTGTAGCCGAAGCCGCGAATGGAGCGGATCATCTTCGGGTTGGCGGGATCGGGCTCAATCTTCTGCCGCAGGCGCAGGATGTAAACGTCCACCGTGCGATCGGTCACCGCGCGGTCCTGCCCCCACACCGCGTCGAGCAGCTGTTCGCGGCTGAAGACCACGCCCGGGCGGCTCATCAGATATTCGAGCAGGCGGAACTCGGTGGCCGTCAGCGATAATTCCGCGCCGTTCAGCCGCACCACGCAACTGTTGCGGTCCAGCTCGAGCGAACCCGAACGCATCACCCGCGGAGCGATGGACGGCCCGCGGAGTTGCGTCTTCACGCGCGCCACCAGCTCGCGCACGAAGAACGGTTTCACAATGTAATCGTTGGCGCCGAGCTCGAGGCCGATGATGCGGTCGGCTTCGGAGGCGCGGGCGGTCAGGAAGATCACCGGAACCTGCGACAGCTCCGGCGAACTGCGAATGGCCTTGCAAATCTCCAGGCCGTCCACATCCGGCAGCATGATGTCCAGGATGGCCAGATCCGGCTTTTCGCGGCGCAGGAATTCCAGCGCGGCCCGGCCCGTCTGCAGCCCGACAAATGCGAAGCCCTCCTTCTCCAGGTTGTACTTCACCAGGGAATAGAGATCCGCGTCGTCCTCGATCAGTGCAATCTTTCGCATACTCGTTCCTGAAACTAACCTGCAATCGTTACAAACAGATTACAGAACGATGACTGCCCCGCTACGTGGAACATTTTCTCCATTGTAGCGTTCGAGGCGCCCGTCTATCGCGGAAGGCTGTCGGCCCATATCATCGCTTCGACGTGCAGTTCGCCGGCCAGCGACGGCGATATGCCGCATGCCTCGGCCAGCCGGTCCGCGGAGTTGAAGTCGGATCGCTCCAGAGCCATGGCCATTACCAGAACGGATCGCAGGTCATCGTCGTTCCGGGGCCTCCCCAGAATGGCGCCGGCGACGTGCTCTTCGAGCCCCAGATCTTCCACCAGTTCCTCAATGGGACGGCCCACCATGGCGTCCAGCAACGAGAGCAGGCCGATGAGGAAGCACGACGAGCTGCGGCTTTTCAGCCGCGAGTTTTCCGCCGCCAGTTCCGAGAACCGGGCGCGGATCAGCGACGCGGTCACCAGTTCGGCGGGTCTTCCGTCGGCCACCGTCGGCAGGGCGGCCAGCGTTACCCACTTGCGAATGTTGTCCTCTCCCAGGTAGGAAAACGCCTGATTGAGCGATTCCACGCGGTGCTGGTGGGTGAATGCCGCCGCGTTCGCGAAATACAGCAGTTTCTGGGTAAGGCCGATGTCCGCGCTGACCAGCGCTTCGAGACGCTCGAAACTCATATCGGGCTTTTGAATTTCACCGAGCAGGCGCAGGCATGCCAGTTTCGATGTCGGCACCTGCCGGGCCGAGAGGATCTCGGGCCGCGCAAAATAGAATCCCTGAAACAGCTCGCAGCCGTGCGCCAGGGCGGATTCGAAGTCGCCCTTGGTCTCCACCTTCTCGGCCAGCAGCCGCAGCCGCTTCTCAAGGAAACCGGCACAAAGCCGGCGGCGATCCTCCGCTCCCAGCGCCAGCCAGTCGAGCTTGACGTAGTTGGCATACGCCAGCAGTGGAGATGAGGCGTTTGCCGTGGTGATGTCGTCCAACGCGATGCTGTAACCGGCTTCCTTCAGCTTCCTGCACGACGCCAGCACTTCCTCATCGGGTTCCACGTCCTCCAGAATCTCGATCACCATCCGATCCTTCGGCAACATCAGGGCGTGGCCCTCCACCAGAAGCGACCGCGTGAAATTGACGAATCCGCGCTTGGTGCCGAGGACGCGATGGTATCCGATGGTCAGGAAGGCGTTGGCGATGACGGCGTTGGTGGCTGCGTCTCCGTCGCTTCCATCGAAACGATTCTCGGTTCCGGACCGGAACAATAACTCGTACGCCACGGTCCGGTCGTACCGGTCGAGAATAGGCTGCCGCCCGACTAAGACATCCATTCAGTACCGCTCGCCGATCTTATCGGCCGGATGACCTGTTGTGTGAGCTTAATTCGGGCGAGGCCAGTCGTACAGGCCGCGCTCGGCAATGTAGCGGCCCACCGCCGGAGGCAGATCGTCGGGCATTTCGCCCAGCGCCAGGCGGCGGCGGATATCGGAAGAAGACACCGGCAGCGCCAGCGTGTCCAGGCGATCGACGCGCGCGCCTTCGGGGGCCGCATAGGCATGGCCCGGCCGGGTCACCACGATGAACCGCGTGGCGGCCACCACATCGCGCCAGCGGTGCCAGGTGGCCAGTTCCGCGAACGCATCCGCGCCCAGAATGAAGTACAGCTTGTCCGGCTTGCGCGCGCGGACTTTTTCGATGGTCAGGATGGAGTAGCTCTTCTGGTCGCCCTCCTCCAGTCGCGAGGGCTCGAAGCGCGGATCGGCGGCGCAGGCCAGCTCCACCATGCGGAAGCGGTCTGGCCAGGCCGCGCCGGTGCTGTCGGATTTGTGCGGAGGACAGCCGGCCGGAACGAACAACACGCGATCGAGGGCGAAGGCATCGGCCGCTTCCCGAGCCACGGTCAGATGGGCATTGTGGATGGGATCGAAGGTCCCTCCGAAGATCGCGATGGGCAAGTTACAGGATACCAGGCGAGTTGTATGCTCAAGGAGATGGGACGCGCGTTTTCGATTGCCGCCGGCGTGCTGATCGCGCTGGCGGGTATTGCGCTGGTGTTGCTGGGCGCGGCATGGCTGGTGCCTCACCTGTTCACGATGAAGCCCGCAAACACGCCCATTATCGTTTTTCTGGTGGTGTGCCTGTTCGCTTTGCAGTATCTCCGCTGGCGCGCGGCCGTACGGCGACGGCAGAAAGCATCCGCGAACGGTGACCGCGGCGTCCGGCCCCTCGACCTCACTTCGGGGATGTGAGTTGGGCGGGCACGCGGCGAGAGCCTCGTTTTTGCGGGACCAGGAGGAACGCGCCTACCCGCCGCATGTCCACCTACTCCCGGCAGATGCCGCGTTTGCTCGCGCGGATGAACTCCACCAGATGCCGCGAGTGTTCCCCCGGCACTTCGGTTTCGATGCGCGCCAGCGCCTCGGCCAGCTTCAGCCCGGAGCGGTACAGAATCCTGTATGCGGTCTTGAGCGCCGCGATATCGGCTGCGGAAAAGCCCGCCCGCTTCAGACCCACCAGATTGATCCCGTTCGGCGTCACCCAGGAACCCGCATACAGAAAATACGGCGGCACGTCCTTGTTCACGCGGGTGATGCCGCCAATCATGGCCAGCCGCCCGATCTTCGAAAACTGGTGGATGGCCACGCCGCCGGAGATGAACGCCTGATCCTCCACCTCCACGTAGCCCGACACCAGCGCGCAGCTCGCAATCACCGTCCGGTTCCCGATGCGGCAATTGTGCGCGATGTGCCCGGAGGTCATGATGTAGTTCTCGTGGCCGATCTCGGTGACGCTCTCCGCGAGGGTGCCGCGCGAGATGGTGTAGTGCTCGCGAATTTTGTTCCCGTTGCCGATGCGCAGATAGCTGCGCTCCCCTGTGAAGGCCTTGTCCAGCGGGTCCGTTCCCAGCACCGTGCCGGCGGAAATCTCGTTGCGCTCGCCCAGCGTGGTCCAGCGCTTCACGTACACGTAGGGCTCCAGACGGCTGAACGCCCCGATCTCCACGTCCTGCTCGATCACGCAGAACTCCCCGACGGCGCACCCCGGCCCGATCGCGGCGTCCGGATGCACGCGCGCACCGGGGGCCACGGTGGCGGATGGATGGATGGCCATAAGCTTGTATGATACGTGAGGTGACGATGCGGGTCTCGGAGATGGCAGCGCTGGTGGGAGGAGCATGCGAGGGCGAGCCTGATCGCTTCATCCGCGCCGCCGCCGCCCTCGATGCCGCGGGTGCGGACGAAGTGGCTTTCGTGGGGAATCGCAAAGCGGCCGCGGCTGCCGATCGATCGGAAGCGGGCTGCCTGTTGGTTCCCGTGGATTTCCCGGCGGGCCGCACGCTCATCCGCGTGGAGGATCCGCGCACCGCGTTCGCGCGCGTGGTGGCGCGCCTGCACCCGCCCGAATTGCCCGCGCCGGGCATTCATCCCACGGCGGTGGTGGCCCCCGACGCGGTGCTCGGCGAGGGCGTCGCCATCGGCCCGCACGCGGTGATTGGCCCGGCCGCGCACATCGGCGCGCACTCGGCCGTCGGCGCCGGCGTGTCACTGGGCGCGCGCACACATCTGGGCCGTTCCTGCCTGCTGCATGCCAACGTCGCCATTTACGCGGACGTGACCATCGGCAACCGCGCCATCATCCACTCCGGCGCGGTGATCGGCGCCGACGGCTTCGGCTTCGCCATGGCCGGGGACCATTGGGAGAAATTCCCGCAGATAGGGCGCGTGGAGATTGGCGACGATGTGGAGATCGGGGCCCAGTCCTGCATCGACCGCGCGGCGCTGGGCGTCACTTCCATCGGCGACGGCGTCAAGCTGGACAACATGGTGCACATCGCGCACAATTGCCGCATCGGCCGCCACGTGGTGATCGCGGCGCAGACGGGACTCTCCGGCGCCGTGGTGGTGGAAGACTACGCGGTGATCGGCGGCCAGGTGGGCATCGGCGACAAGGCGCGCATCGAATCGCGCGCCGTCCTCGGTTCCGGCTCGGGCGTGCTCACCTCCAAGATCGTGCGCCGCGGCCAGGTGGTGTGGGGCACCCCCGCGCGCCCGTTGAAGGAGCACCTCGAACAGCTCGCCAACATGGCCCGGCTGCCCGCTCAAAAGCGCCGGCTGGACGCCCTGGCCCAACGGCTGGAAGCTCTCGAGCGCCGCGTGAACGAGATGGATCAGACGGGCAGTTGAACGCGCCCCGCGCTTTGTTCGGCGCGCTCGAGAATGAGGTCGGTGGACTCCAGCAACTTCTGCACCCGAGCCAGCAGTGTCCGCGCTTCCAGCAAGTCCGCCGGAATGGTCATCTCGAGGTAATAGGCGATGGCCTCAATCGTGCTCAGCGGTTGACGCAGATCGTGGGTCATTTCGAGCAATGCTCGATCCCCGTCCGGATGTGCGTGTCGATCATGGATAAACGCAAAAGGCTTCCCTGGAGCAAGTTGTGCAGCAGACACAGTAAAGGTTCCTTCCTCACAGCGCAATCAGGGCACGGTGAGTCGCTTCTCGGTTTTTCGCGGGGGGAGTAACGTTCAACTTTATACCCCCATTGGCGGGGTCAGGTCAATAGCATTGTGACAAATTATTACTGCTGCGTTAAACGTTCGTTGAATCTGCACGAGATCTAAGATGAGCCGAGTGCACGCTACGGAGCGTTGCGGCGTCTCCACTTCAAAGTGGATCTATATTGGCGCAGGTGGAGCCTCACGCTCGGGTTATTCTTAGGGCCGCTGCTGCTCGCGCAAGTACCAGAAGTACTGCCCGGCTCCGCCGCAGTCGGTGGCGTGGTGTTGAGCGACGTGACCGGGAGACCGTTGCAGCACGCGCTGGTGATCCTGAAGCCGCTCGACTCGGAAATGTCGCCGCGTATGGTTACTACCGGCGACACGGGCACATTCGAGTTCGCCATGGTAAAGCCGGGCCCATACGCCTTCGTCGTGCAGCGTGACGGCTATCTTTCCATCGGCGGGAGCGGGCCCCGCGTCAGCGACCCGCCAGAGCAGTTCACCGTATCGAACAACGCACGGCTCGGGAGCTTCGTATTGCGCCTGCGGCCTGCCGGTGTGATCGCCGGCCATATCCGGTTCGGAAGCGACGCCGAACCCGCCGTCGGGGCGATCGTGGAAGTGTACCGGGAGCGGCGGATTCGCGGGCGCCACAGCTTCGACGCGGTGGGTGGCGCGGTCACCGACGACCGCGGGGAGTATCGCATCCACGGCCTGCCGCCGGGATCGTACTACGTTTCGGCCACCCGTCAGCGGCCGCCCGAGGCTGCCGGCGCCGTGGCCGAGCCGCGCCGCGATGCCCGCGGCCTTCCGTTGCCGGACGAGGTCTGGGCGGTCACGTTCTATCCGAATGGGCGGAAGCTGGCGGAAGCGGCGCCGGTGAAGATCGGCCACGGCACCGAGGCTTTGGGGACCGATATCTTCCTCGAATCGGTCCTCGCCGTGCGCGTCCGCGGGCGCGTGACCAGCCCGCGCGGGGTGCCGGACAGCGTCTCCATGGTGGTCCGCCGCGCCGATGCACGGGATGGCGGGGCTATCCGCGCCTCCTGGGACATCTCCATCAACCGGCGCGGCGAGTTCGAGATCCACGATGTTACCGCCGGTCCCTATGTGCTCACCGTGTTTGCATCCGCCGGCGACGCGCAGTTCTCCGCACGGGTATTCCTCGAAGTCGCCAATACGCCGGTGGACAACCTGGAGATCCTTGTGGAGTCGCCCTTGTTCCTGGGCGGCAGCGTCACCATCGAGGGCGCCGCGGCGCAATCGGCCGCGAACGTGACCGTGGCTCTTGAACCGCTGGACGAGGGCGCGGGCGTGGCTTCCGCCATCACCGACGAGCCCGGCCTGTTCAGCGTCATCCTGCAGCCGGGGGTCGCTTACGAGGTCTTCGTGAGCAACCTTCCCCGGGACACGTACGTGAAGTCCATCCGGGTGGGCGCTCGCGAGGTGCTTGGGCGCACCCTGCTCGCGGCGCGATTTCGCGAGAAAGACACGCTGGACATCGTTCTGGGAACGGACGGCGGGAAGGCCGGCGGCGTCGTGGTGGACCGCTCCGGCAAGCCGGTCACGGACGCCCAGGTCACGCTGATTCCCGATCCTCCGGAGGGCCGCTGGCAGCAGTGCGCCCTGGGCGCCG
>CAYVPZ010000093.1:0-11087 GCA_964453955.1 uncultured Solibacteraceae bacterium
GATCAGGCAGATCACCATGGTCATCAACAGCGTCGGGTAGATCAGTGCGGTGATCAGCTTCTTGCGCACCCCCACCGCCAGCTTCTGCCAGATCACATAGCGCTCGATCACCTCGGCCAGCGAGCCGCTTTTTTCGCCCGCCATCACGGAGGTGACGTAGATGGGCGGGAACACTCCCTGGCGGCGAAACGCGTCGGAGAGCAACGCGCCGGTGCGCACCTCGTCGCGGACGGCCCTGATCCAGACGCCCAGTTTCGGGTCGGCCAGCCGCTCCGAAAGCAGGTCGAGCGATTTGACGATGGGCAGCCCCGCCCGGATCAGCGTCATGAACTGCTGGTTGAAGATGAGGAACTTCTCGGTGCTGAACTTTTTCTTCCTGCGGCGCAGCGGCGTGGGCAGCGCGGCAATCTGATGGCGCGGCCGGATGGAATAGATCAGCAGCCCCTGCTGCGAAAAGCGCTCGCGGACCTCGCTCTCGGAACCGGCCACCGCCACCTGCTGGTGGATTTCTCCGCGCGGGTCGGCGTATTTCAGCAGGAACTCAGCCATTACTGTCCCTCCGCGTCCGCCAGAGTGGCCCCCGGAGGCATGCGAAAACGGAAAGTCGCGTCGTCGACTTTCGGGTTGACCTTTTCGCCCGCGAACGTGAAGGTCAGAACCGATTGATCGGTGCCGGTGGCCACCAGACGGTGAATCTCAAAGTTGGAACCCACCAGCATCTCCACCTTCTGATAGGGGGTCTTGTCGGAGTTGGCGAAGGCCGTCACGAGCGTGTCCGGTCCCTCGGGTTTCGACTGGAAATCCTTGAATTCGCGGGAGAAATCGAGCTTTCCCAGCAGGAACGCCAGCGGCGCGCGCATGTCCTCGCTGGCCTTGAGCGGAGCGCGGTCCACGCGGTGCGTTTCCGGGGTGTAGAGATAGACGGTTTTCCCGTCGGAAATGAACAACTTACCGGGGGGCGCGGTGTAGTCCCAGCGCATCCGCCCGGGCTTGCGCAGCACCAGCAGGCCGCTTTCCGGGCGGCGGGTGCGGCCTTCGGCCGTATATTCTTCGGTAAAAAGGACTTGCAGCGTTTTGGCGTGGTTGTAGTGGTCTTCGATCCCCTTGAGCATGCGGTCGAGGCCGGCGTCGGCGAAGGCCAGGGGCGGCAGCGCCAGCAGGCACACGAGGAACGGGACACGGATCACATAAAAGGTGACGCGCGCGGGGCGTGAAACGTTTAGGCGCCGCGATCCTCCATCAGCGCTCAGGGCTTCAAAATCCTGGCTGGGCGGCCCTCCGGCGGCATCGAGGGCACCGGGCCAGGGGTTCGCCTCGGACCTCAGTACCACTAAAGTCTTCCCCTTAGTTGCCGATATAGCAAACAGGTGCAGATAACCGAGATCTCCCCGGAGCTGGCGGATGCGGCGGATGTACTCAGTGACCAGTTGCGCGTGCACCTGCAACGCCTGGCGGTTTGCCTGTTGCCGCATGCCGAAGCGCTGGAGCGGAAATTCGTCGCGCGCCTGAAACGCCTGGGATTCGAGCCGATCATTCGCAGCGCCCTGACGTCGCTGACGCCGGGCGCGGCCGCGTTCATT
The DNA here is from genome assembly GCA_964453955.1 of uncultured Solibacteraceae bacterium. GTDB lineage: Bacteria > Acidobacteriota > Terriglobia > Bryobacterales > Bryobacteraceae > CAWACP01. Next base: position 1,581 of record CAYVPZ010000093.1, read on the forward strand.
CTGGGCAGCGGCCGGCCCCCGCTGAAGTTCATTGAACAGGTGGAATACAACGGCCGGCGCCTGGCCAAGCTCAACATATCCCCCAGCTCCATCATCGAAGCGCTGCAGGAATACGACAATCTGCTGACGCCCACGCTGAAGCGGCTGCTTCCGCGCGAGCATGCCAACTTCCAGTGGGTACGGGAGCAGCTTCACTTCTGCGTCATTCTAACCCTGAATAACGCGTATTATCAGGTCCGCGAGGCGGAAACGCAGGCCTTTTACGAGCTGTTCCGGGTGGAGCTGGAATCGCGCAATCTGGACGAGTTGCTGCGGCGTTTCCTGCAGACGCTGGTGCAGGTGTGCCGCGCCGACGCCGGCCAGTTGTACCTGTTGAACGACTCGCGGAACTGCTGGACGCTGCAGGCCAGCGCCACCTCGGGCGGACGAATGCTGAATGCCAGCCAGCGCCTGCCGGCCAGCGCCAGGCGGGTGCGCCTGCTCGAGCAACCCCGTCAGATCGCTCCGCAGAACGGCGGAGTTCGCTTCCTGCTGGACGAAAACTGGGCGGGGAAGTACAAGTCGTGCTGGTCCATTCCGCTGGCCACCAATGGCCGCACCGAAGGGGTCATGCAGTTCGCGTTCACCCGGCCCTACGAGTACCTGCCACGGGAACAGGATCTGCTGGCCGCCGCCGCGGAACGCTGCCTGATGGCCGCCGAGAAGGCCCGGCTCATGGAAGACCTGGCGGCGCGCGAGGATCAGATCCGCCAGCTCGCCGAGCACATGCTGCATGTGGAGGAGATGGAACGGCGCCGGATCAGCCGCGAGCTGCACGATGAAGCCGGCCAGTCGCTGCTGTGCATCCGATTGCAGATGGAGCTGCTCGAGCACTCCATGCTGGGGGAGAACGCGGAGTGGATCGCCCGCTTGCGCGAGGCGCGCGAAATGACCGAGCACACCATTCTGGAGATGCGCCGGTTGATCGCGGCGCTGAGCCCGGCGGTACTGGAGCAGCTCGGTTTGGGCGCGGCACTGCGGCAACTGGTGAACCGGTTCCGCCGGTTGCACCCCTGCCGGGTGCGGTTACACCTGGCACGACTAGGGCCAATTGCTCAGAAAACCGAGATTATACTGTACCGCCTAGTACAAGAGTGCTGCAATAACATTGGCAAGCACTCCAGCGCGGGAAACGTAAACATTTCCGCGAGTTCCGCCGATGGAACAGTTAGATTGACCGTTGAAGACGACGGTGTCGGATTCAACGTGGAAGAGGCGCTGGCGCGGCGTGATTCGTTCGGCCTTTCGGGCATGCGCGAACGAGTGGCTTTGCTGGGCGGGCGCTTCGAAGTCAGAAGCTGGCCGGCGGGCGCCGCGAGCGCCGAGGGCAAGCGAAAGAACAAGGGAACGAAAATACTGATTACGTTGCCGCTGGGAAACGAAGGACGCCGAGCATAGAGACGCGGGACGGGACCTGGGCGTGACGCGGAGACGACGGATTCGGAGAAACCGGGCAGGGTTATATGGCCAAGATTCGCATAATGCTGGCAGACGACCACACACTCTTTCGCCAGGGTATCAGAACGTTGATTTCCGCCGAATCGGACATGGAAGTCGTCGGCGAAGCATCAAACGGCGGAGACGCGGTGGACAAGGCGAACGAGGTTCGCCCCGATGTGGTGCTGATGGATATCGGCATGCCGGGCCTGAGCAGCTTCGAGGCAACACGGCAGATCCGCAAGAACCGGCCGGAGACGAAGGTGCTCTTCCTCACCATGTACGACGACGAGGACTACCTGGTGGAGGGCATGGAGGTCGGCGCCAGCGGCTACGTTCTGAAAGACAGCCCGTCGCAACAACTGGTGGCGGCGGTGCGGGATATCTGCCGCGGCGGCAGCTACCTGAGTCCGCGGATGCTGTCGCAACTGGTGGACGACTTCCGGTCGCGCATCAAATCCGCGAACCGGCTGCCAAGGTTCGCCACGCTGACCACGCGCGAGCGCGAGGTTCTGAAGATGCTGGCCGAGGGGAACTCGGTGAAGGAGATCGCCTGCGATCTCAACCTCAGCGTCAAGACCGTGGAAGCGCATAAGTTCAATCTCATGCGCAAGCTCGACATCCACAACAAGGCCCAACTGGTGCAGTACGCCATTCAGAAGAAGATCATCAAGATCCCGAATCTGGTTTGACGGCAGGGACACGCTGCGCAAGCCGCGTCTTTCGGTACCGGGCAAAAACGCGGCTGGCGCCGCGTGTTGGTCATGGCCGGTCCGGCTACCGAACCGGATGAAAACGGCTGGACAAGCGACGCCAGTCGCGTTGGTGCCAAGGCCGATGGAACGCGGCTGTCGCCGCGTGTCCCCGTTTGCCAGGCCGACATCAATGGACCAGTGTTTTCGAGGGTGTCCCAAAGGATGAGGCCACCGGCGACGCCCTGCGCGACCTGTGGAGGCCATGATGAAAGATCCAAAAGCTCAGGCCCCTGCCGGGTAGTCCTTATGCGACCTTGAAGAAGAGTGCGGGAACTCTGGAACAGGATCAGCGAGGCGCTGGACCTCGGAGTACGCCAGCAGTTTACGCGGGCCGGGCTGGTCTACTCGGTGGTCTGCGCGCTGGTGGCGCTGGCGGCATTCGCCTCCGGGAACAATCTGCTGTTTCTGATTCTGGCGGCCATGCTTTCCACGCTGCTGGTGTCGGGCTTCATCAGCCGGCTGTCGCTGGCCGGACTGCAGCTCGATTTCATCCTGCCCGAGCACATCCCCGCCAACCGGCGCCTGCAGGGCCGTGTGGTGGTGCGCAACGTGAAAGCCTGGATGCCGTCGTTTTCCATTCACCTTGCGCCCGCCGACGCCAGCTCGGTTTCGCCGCCGCTGTACTTCCCCATGATCCCCGCGGGCGGCGCGGTGAACGGCCCGGTGGAAGTTTTTTTTCCGCGGCGCGGGCGGTATCGCGAGAGCAGCTTCCGTTTCTCCACGCGGTTTCCCTTTGGCTTTGCCGAGCGGCGTATCCAGATGCACATGGGCCGCGATCTGGTGGTTTATCCGCCGGTCGATCCGCAGCCGGGGTTTGAGGATCTGTTCGCGTCGCTGGCCGGAGAGCTGGAAGCCTACGCGCGCGGGCTGGGGCACGACTTCTACCGCATCCGGCCCTACGAGTCCTTCGAGAGTTCCCGCCACGTGGATTGGAAGGCCACCGCGCACACCGGCGAGCTGCAGATCCGCGAGTTCGCGCGCGAGCAGGAGCTGGCCGTGGAGATGTGGCTGGATCTGGACGTTCCGCCCGCGCAGGAGGAGTGGTTCGAGCGCGCCGTGGGCATGTGCGCGTTCCTGGCCTGGCGGCTCACCGAGCGTGGCGCGCAGTTCCGGCTGTGCAGCCAGGATTTCAGCGCGCGCGTTCCGGAGGAAGCGGACGTCTATACTATCCTGAAGTATCTCGCGCTGGTGGAGCCGGCGCGCGGGAAAGCGCTACCCCCTCCCGACAATGACATCGTCTTTCGCATCGTGTTCAGCGCTTCTCCGGAACGTCTGGCCGCCTCCGGGCAGGAGATGGCCGGGCTGCGCGTTCGCCTGGCTGGCCCTGACGCTTTCACCGTGCCCGGCGCAGACCGCGGCCCAGCAGCAACAGCAACCGGCCATCCCCCCCGTTAGCACCACCATCAACGTCACCGACACGGTGGAAGAAGACTCGCCCTCCACCGTCACCGTGATCACCGGGGACGGCGTCGCGGCGTTGCCCGGCGTGGATCTCGACGACCGCCTGATGATCATCCCGGGGTTCCAGTTGTACCGCCGCTCCGACAGCCTGGTGGCCAACCCAACCACGCAGGGAGTTTCTCTCCGTGGGCTCGGCTCCACCGGGGCCAGCCGCACGCTGGTGCTGTGGGACGGGATTCCCATGAACGACCCGTTTGGCGGATGGGTCTACTGGGATCGCCTCGACCCCGACGAGATGCAGCGAGTGGAGGTGACGCCCAGCGCATCCACGTCCATCTTCGGCGATCGCGCCATGGGCGGCCTGATGGCGCTGTTCTCGCGCGCGGCGCGGGGCGACAGCTACCTGCAATACGACTACGGCAGCTACGATGAGCAGGATCTGCGTACCGGGTTCTCCGAAGCGCTGCGCCATTGGGCCGTATCCGCGGACGTGCGCATGTTCACCACCGACGGCTACTTCATCGTGCCCGCCAGCCTGAGGGGCAGCGTGGACCAGCCCGCCGCGTCCGACTGGGTGGCCGGCAATCTGCGCCTCGACTACTTCAGGAACAACCAGCGGTTCTTTCTGCGGCTGGACATCCTGGCCGAACACCGCAACAACGGCACCGAGGACCAGCGCAACTCCACCGGTCTCGGCACCCTCTCCGGCAACTACGCGCGCTCGTTCGGCAATAACCAGATTTCCCTGCTGGGCTGGTACACGCAGGAAGCGTTTCGCGCCACGTTTTCGAGCGTGAGCGCCGGCCGCGACTCCGAGAAGATCACCGACCGGCAAACCGTGCCCGCGCAGGGCGGCGGCGCGGCGGGCTACTGGTCGTATTCGCGGCATCGCTGGAAAATGCTGCTGGGCGCGGACATGGAGCGCGACGACGGCTTTAGCACGGACCGTCTGCTGAGCGGAACGGTGGTCACCGGAGGGCATCTGACGGAGAGCGGCGGCTTCGCCCAATTACAGTTCAACGCCGGACCCGTGAGTCTGTTCGGCGGCTTGCGCGGCGACGTTCCCGGCGCCGGCGGCGGCATTGTCGATCCCAGCGGCGGGTTTACGCTCGGCCACCACCGGCTGCGCATGCACGGAGCGGTGTGGCGCGGCTTCCGCTCGCCCACGCTCAACGAATTGTACCGGCCATTTCAGGTGGGCAGCGTGCTCACCGAGGCGAACCCACTGCTGATTCCCGAACGCGTATTCGGGTCGGAGGTGGGCGCGGGTTTCGTGGGCGAGAGGACGCATATCACTCTCAACCTTTTCCGCGATTCGCTGGACAATCTGATTGAGAACGCGACATTGAGCGACACCAACGACTTTATTCTGCGCGAGCGGATGAACGGACCGCCGGCCATTTCGCGCGGCATCGAGGCCAGCGCCAGCCGCGGGTGGCGCAGTTTCCAGAGCCAGCTATCGTATCTTTTCGTGGACTCGCACTATGACGCTTCGGGCCTGCGCATTCCGGAGGTGGCAAAAAACCAGGGCTCGGCGCAGGTGTCGTATCAGAAGCGCGACCTGTCCATTTCGGCATCGCTACGCACCTATTCGTCGCAGTTCGACGACGATCTCAACCACTTCCTGTTGCCGGGATTCGCGTCCATCGCGGCGAACGGACGAGAGCGCCTGAGCAAGTCGGTCTGGATGATTGCGGAGATGGAGAACATCCTCAACCACCAGTATTACGTCGCCCTGACTCCCCTGCCCAACACCGGCACGCCGCGCGTGTGGCGCATCGGGCTGCGCTGGGAACAGCACTAAATAGAACGCGGCTGTACTACCAGGCCCGAGAATCTTCGCAAGCCGCGACGATTTCGAAGTGAGGCAGGCTCTCAGCCCGCCTGCCGAATTGGTTGCGGCTCGGCTGCCCCGTGGGGCAGGTTTTCAACCTGCGGCCGATTTTCAATCGGCCCTCGGAGCGGGTTGGAAACCCGCCGCAGGATACAATCCTGCCCCACCTCTACCGGCCTCCCATCGACGCGTGTTTTCGAGGGTGTCCATTACAATCGTTAAGGCCCTTGGTAGTTCCCGCCATTCTGGATATAATCCTTGTCACGCGGAAAAATCCTTCCTCGCTATGTGAAACGCAATCTCAACATGACCAAACTACTTGTGGTGCGGAATCTTCTGGCGAGAATCGCCGTGTGCGGGGCCGTGCTGACGGCTCCCTCGGCCACGCTGCTGGCGCAGCAGGACCGGATCAACGGCAGCCTTGACGCGGGCGCCGTTGTGGCTCTGAAAGACAGCGTAACGCGGCAGGCTCAGCCGCAATATGACCGTGGCGCCGTCGAACCGTCGCGAATGATGACTGGTCTGACGTTGGTGGCCAAACCGTCGGCCAGGCAGCAGGCCGATCTTGACAACCTGCTCGTCGATCGGCAGAACCCGGCCAGCGCGAACTACCACAAGTGGCTCACGCCGGAACAATTCGGGGATCGCTTTGGCCTCAGCCGGAACGACGCCACGCGAATCGCATCGTGGCTTGAATCGCAGGGCTTCACCGTCGAAGCGGTGGCCCGCGCGCGCGGATGGGTCAACTTCTCGGGCACGGCGCAGCAGGTATCGAGCACTTTCCGCACCGGGATCCACAGCTACGTTGTGGACGGGGAAACGCACTTCGCCAACGCCACCGCCGCGATGGTGCCGGCCGCTCTCGCCGACGTCGTCGGCGCCCTGCGCGGGTTGAACGACTTCTATCCGAAGCCGCTGAGCCGGGCCAGGCCCATCGGACCCGTATCGTCGGCGCCGGCGTTTAACATCGGCGGCAACCACCTGCTCGGCCCGGACGACTGGGCCACCATTTACGACGTCGAGGCGCTGTATTCGAACGGGTTCGACGGCACCGGCCAGACCATCGCCGTCATCGGCGATTCCAAAGTCTCTGCCGCCGACACGGACTCGTTCCGCGGCTTCTTCAACCTTCCGCCGCCCCAGGTGAAGGTGGTGCAGGCCGGCCCCGACGCCAAAGATCCAGGCGGCATCCAGGAAGCTAACCTCGACATTCAGTGGTCCGGCGGAATCGCCCGCAATGCCACCATCGTCTACGTCTATGCGGCGGATATCTACCAGGCGATCGGGGCCGTGGTGGACCAGGATCTGGCGCCCGTGATGTCCATCAGCTACGGCGGTTGCGAGCTGTACATCGGCGGCGGCTACGAGTTTCTGGCCCAGCAGGCGAACGCGGAGGGCATCACCGTCCTCGCCGCTTCCGGAGACGCCGGAGCGGCCGCATGCGATGAACTGTTCGGACCTGCCATTGCCCAGTACGGGCTGGCGGTCGACTTTCCGGGCAGCCTGCCGGAAGTGACTGCGGTGGGAGGCACCCGCCTGGTCGATGACGAAGGAGTGAACTACTGGAACCCCACTAATGGCCCCACCGGCGATTCGGCCATCGGCTACATTCCGGAAACGAGCTGGAATGAGACGGCGGGTACGGACAATTTGCCGGACGACGGAGTGCTCGCGGCGAGCGGAGGCGGGGTCAGTATTCTCTTCAGCCAGCCATTGTGGCAGGCGGGTCCGGGCGTGCCCGCGAGCAGCGGCCGCAATGTCCCCGACCTCGCTTTTACCACCGCCGCGCATGACGCCTACCTGGCGTTCTCGGAAGGCACGCTCTATGGGTTCGAGGGGACCTCGTGCTCGGTGCAGGCCTTCGCGGGCGTGGTTGCGGTGCTCAACCAATACCTGGTCTCGAAAGGCGTGCAGAAACAGGCGGGGCTGGGCAACATCAACCCCGAGCTGTACCGTCTGGCGCAAAGCACGCCCGGCATCTTCCACGACATCACCACCGGCGGCAATGTCGTTCCGTGCGCCGGGGGCAGCCCGGATTGCGCCACCGGGTTCCTCGGTTACAACGCCGGCCCAGGGTACGATCTCGCTACCGGTCTGGGTTCCGCTGACGCCTTTAAGCTGGTGACGCAATGGAACACCCCGGCGGCGGCTACAACCACGTCGCTGGTGGCCGCTCCCACCACGGTCAACTGGAGCGGGTCCGCGCAGCTCACGGCCACGGTGACCGCCACCAACGGCGGTGGCCCCCCGCAGGGCGCGGTCACGTTCAGCTCCAGCGGGAACACCCTGGGAACCTCCGCGCTTGCGGCCGGCACCGCGGCGCTCGCGGTGGCCTCGCTGGAACTGCCCGCCGGGAAAGACACGGTGACGGCTACCTACAGCGGCAGCCCCGATTTTAATAGTTCCTCCGGTTCCACCACGGTCACCGTCGTGGCCCCAGCCGGCGGCGTCTCTGCTGTAGCCGCGTCGCTGGCTCCTAACCCGGTTCCCAGCGGTTTGCCCGTACTGGTGACCCTGACCGAGGAAGCCGGCGTGGCCACTACCGTAACCGGGTGGACTGACAACGGTGTCGATTACAGCTCCCTGATCGCGCCCTTCTTCGGCACGGCATCCATCCCACCGCACGGGCAGATATCGGTGTTCCTGATCCTTTCCTCCTCCGACAACGGCCCCTGGGTATTCAGCGGTCAGGATTCGAGCGGCGCCATGTGGTCCCAGCAATTCATGGTGACCGTCAACGCCCCTTTGCAGCAGGCTAATCTGGTTCTCTCCACCGTGCCATCCACCGTGCTTCTCTCCACCGTGCCGGGCACCGCGCCCGGCTGCCCGTGGCCCACGCTGCTCACCTTGCAGGAAACGTCCGGTTACGGCGTGGAACTCGCGGCCTTTCAGGATACCGCCACCGGGCTGAGCCCGGACCCGCAACAGATTTGGGGGACGTTTCACATTGCCGGGTTCGGAACCCTGCAGGCGCTGGTCTGTCCAACCGGCATCACCCCGCCCATGCAGGCAACCTACGCCGTGGGAGGCACGGATTCGCTGGGCAATGCGGTATCGGCCACCACCACCGCTTCGTTTGCGGGCCCCTCGCAGAATGCGGGCACGTTTGCGGTCACCTCGCCCCAGGTGAATCTGAGCGTGCTGGAACAGACGAAGCCGGTGACGGCGGGCCTCGGCCTGCTGGCCACCGGAACCGGGTCCAAGTGGAGCGCCTCCATGTTCCCCGCCAACGCCGCCACGAAATGGCTGACGGTGAGCCCGGTATCGGGCTCGGGCCTTTCGCAGTTGAACATCACCGCGTCGCCCATGGGGATGAGGCAGGGCGTCTACAACGCCACCATCCTGTTGCAGGCCACCAACTCGTTCCCGCAGTACATCGAGGTTCCCGTGATCTTCACCATTGGCGCAACCGGCTCGTCCCGGATCACCAGCGTGCTGAACAACGCTTCGTTCCAGCCCACCGGCGGCGCGCCGGGCATGCAGTTGAGCATTTACGGGTCGAATCTCAGCGCCCTCACGGACCAGCCGTCGGGACCTCCGCTTCCGCTGGCGGATCAGGGCGTGTCCATCACGGTGAACGGAGTGGGCGCTCCCATCCTTTATGTTTCACCGCAGCAGTTGGTCATCCAGGTTCCGTATGAGACCGGCGCCGGACCGGCCTGGCTGGGGGTGAACAACAACGGGTATGTAACCAGCTATCTCTTCCCGGTGGCGGCCTCGGCGCCGGGCATCTTTACGGATTTGCTGGGCAACATCCCGGGCACGAACGGCAGCCCCGCCAGCGGCACGCCGGGTGAGACCCTGACGCTTTACATAACCGGGGACGGCGATCAGACGCCTCCGGGGATTCCCACCGGCCAATCGCCGGCCACAAGCACTCCGGTCGCCTTTCTGCCAGCGCCGGCGCTGCCGGTCGCGGTAACGGTGGGCGGGATTGCCGCGGCGACGCCGTTCGTGGGCATCACGCCGGGTTTGGTTGGCGAGACGCAGATCAACTTCACGCTTCCGACGAACGTCCCCGCCGGTCCTCAGCCGGTGGTG
>CAYVPZ010000094.1:0-10967 GCA_964453955.1 uncultured Solibacteraceae bacterium
CCCGGTGGAGTACCAGATGGACGGGATCAACCAGATCCACGTCAATCCGCAGATTGGGCTCACTTTCGCCTCCGGCCTGCGGCACATCGTGCGCCAGGACCCGGACGTGATCATGGTGGGCGAGATTCGCGACCGCGAGACCGCCGACATCGCCATCCGCGCGGCCCTGACCGGCCATTTCGTCTATTCGACGCTGCACACCAACGACGCGCCCAGCGCCATCAGCCGGCTCACCGATATGGGCGTGGAGAACTATCTGATCACGTCGTCGCTGGTGGCCGTGCTGGCGCAGCGCCTGGTGCGCGTCATCTGTCCGAACTGCCGGGAAGCGGCCGGCGAGCGCATGACCCCGTTCGGCGAGAGTATTCGCGTCTACCGGGGCGCGGGCTGCGAGAACTGCTTCGGGACGGGCTTCACCGGGCGCGTGGGCGTCTTCGAAATGATGGAGCTGAACGACGAGATCCGCCAGTTGATCATGCACAACACGGACGCCGTGGGCATCACCACCGTCGCGCGGCGCCACGGCATGCGCAACCTGCGCGAGGATGGATGGCTGAAGGTGCAGAGCGGGGTGACCACGGCGGAGGAAGTGCTGCGGGTTACGCAGGAGTTTTGATGAACCCCGTTGAACACAGATCGAACGCGGTGTCCTGGCGCGATCGCGGCGCCGGCGCCGTCTTCGTGTTGATCGTGCTGGCTGCGCAAACCCGCTGGATGGGCCCCGCCATTATCTTTCTCAGTGGCGGCCTGGTGGTGGCTTATGGTGTATGGGCGGCAGCTCCCTGGAAAAACGATGCCGCCGCGGTTCTTCCCATCTACCTTGTCGCCATTGCCGTGCAGTGCCTGCATTTCACCGAGGAATTTGTAACCGGCTTTCAACGTCAATTCCCGGAATTGTTCGGAATCCATTGGAGCGATGCGCGCTTTGTGACCTTCAATCTGTTGTGGCTGGCTGCTTTCGTGCTGGCGGGCCTGGGTGTCTACTGGCGCGTGCAACTGGCATATCTTGTCGTTCTCTTTCTCGCGCTCATCGGCGGCGTGGGCAACGGCCTCTCCCATCTGGTGCTGAGCGCCATGTACCGCGGATACTTCCCCGGCCTGGTGACCGCCCCTTTTTGCCTGCTCATGGGTATCCTGCTGCTTACCCGGCTCTTTGGCAGAAGAGGAGCGGAGTAAGTGGCCAGTTACTACTTCAAAGCCCTCGCATCGGACGGCCGGCTGCGCACCGGCACGGTGACCGCGGAAACCGACAAGCGCGTGGCCACCGAGCTGCGCCGCCAGGGCCTCACCCCCATTTTTGTCGGCCTCGAAGAGAAGAAGGGTCTGGAGCTCAGGATGCCGTCGTTCGCGCGCGGGCGCCGCGCCGACGTGCTGTTTTTCACCCAGGAACTCTCCACGCTGCTGAACGCCACCATCCCGCTGGACCGCGCCCTCGCCATCACCGGCGAACTGACCGAGCGCGAATCGTTCCAGTTCATCGTCCACGACGTGCTGCGGGTGCTCAAAGGCGGCAAGTCGCTGGCCGACAGCCTGGCCACGCATCCCGAATATTTCGGCGAGCTGTACGTCAACATGGTGCGGGCGGGCGAGGCCAGCGGATCGCTCGCCGTCATTTTCGAGCGGCTGGGCGAGTTCGAGCGCACCCGCGACGAGCTGCGCAACTACATCATCTCGTCGCTGGTTTATCCGGCGCTGCTGACCCTGGTGGGCTGCACATCCATTTTCATTCTGCTCAAGTTCGTGGTGCCGCGCTTTGCCGCGGTTTTCGAAGACTCGCGCATCCCCATGCCGCTGCCGACAAGGATCATGATGGAGACCAGCCACTTCGTGGAGAGCTGGGGCCTGTTGATCGTTGGCGGCCTCTTTCTCCTCGTTCTGCTGCATCAGGCGTGGATTCGCACCTCCAGCGGCAGGCTGCGCTGGGACAGCTTCCGGCTGAAGATTCCGCTGCTCGGCATCGCGCTGCGCAAGGCCGAGACCGCGCGATTCGCGCGCGCCATGGGCACTCTGGTGGCCGCCAGCGTGCCGCTGGTGCAATGCATCAACATTTCCCGCGCTATTCTGAACAATCGCCGCATCGCGCGATCACTGGAGATTGTCGCGCAGGGCGTCAAGCGCGGCGAGGGCATCTCGGGGCCGCTGAAACGGGCCGGGGAGTTTCCGCCGCTGGCCGGACACCTGCTCGCCGTGGGCGAAGAGACCGGCCGCATCGACACCATGTTCGTGCGCATGGCCGAGATTTACGAAGTGGAAACGAAGAACGCCATCAAGCGGTTCACGTCGCTGTTCGAGCCGTTGCTTATCCTCGTAATGGGTATCATCGTGGGCGCGCTGGTGCTCAGCCTGATGCTGGCCATTACCAGCGTCAATGATGTGGTCATGTAGGGAGACTCGCATGAAGGATCGCAGAAGAAGCAGGGAAGCCGGTATCACGCTGATCGAAATGCTGGTGGTGGTCACCATCATCGCGTTGTTCGCCGGGCTGGTGTTGCTGCCGATGATGAAAAAGGTGGACACCGCCAAGCGGACCGCGGCGCGCACGCAGATCAACGGGTTCATGACGGCGCTGGGAACCTACAAGCTGGACACCGGCACTTACCCCACCACCGAACAGGGCCTGAAGGCGCTGCGCGAAAAGCCCGAGGGCGTCAACGGCTGGGAGGGACCGTATCTGCAGAAAGAGGTCCCCAAAGACCCCTGGAAGAACGAGTACGTGTACAAATTCCCCGGCGATCACGGCGACGAGCCCGACATCATCTCGTACGGACTGGATGGCAAGCCCGGCGGCGAAGGCAACGACGCGGATATTGTCAGTTGGAACAATGAATAGCCGCTCATGGCAAAAGTCGCCGCAGGCCAAAGGCCTGCTCCACAAGGACCGCGAATCGATCATCAGCGCTTGTGGAGCAGGCGTTTTCGCCTGCGCTGGGCTACGGGCTGCCGGCACGCGCCGCGGCATCACCCTCATCGAGATGCTGGTGGTGGTGACCCTGATTTCGCTGGCCGTGGCCATCAGCTTCCCGGCGGTCACCTCCGGGCTGGACAGCCTGCGGCTGCACCAGGCGGTGCGCGACACGGTCAGTCTGTTCGACGCCGGTTTGTCGCGGGCCCAGCGATCGCAGCAGGTGGTGGAGATCACCGTGTCGCCGCGCGAGAACGCGCTGTGGATTCGAGCCCCGGAATCGCAATACGAACGGAAAATGGAACTGCCCGACGGCGTCTCCATTACGCGCGTGCTTCCCGGCAATCTCAACGAAGACGACCGCGGAGTGCGCAGCTTCTACCTCTACCCCGGCGGCAGCGTGCCCCGATTCGGGATCGAAATGCGCAATCGCCGCGGGCAGCGCCGCGTGGTGTCGGTGGATCCCATCACCGGTGTGCCGCGCATCAGCGACCCCATGGAGGCGGCCGATGCGGGGTAACCGAAGGGGGGCAGGCTCTCAGCCCCGCCGCAGCCAGAAAGCAAGGCGGCCTGAGAGGCCGCCGCAGGCTGAGAGCCTGCCCCACAGCGGCACCCGCGGCTTCACCCTGCTTGAGGTGCTGGTGGCCACCGTCATCATGGCCGTGGCCATCAGCGGGCTCCTCTCCGCGCTGACCACCTCCATGCAGAACGCCGGCCGCCTCACCGACCGCGACCGCGCCATCATGCTCGCCCGCCAGCAGATGAACGAGCTGCTGGTGGCCCACCCCGAGCCCAGGGACACGGCCCTGCAGGGCGCCTGGAACCCGACCCTCACCGGGGGACGCCCCTGCGGCTGGAACGGCGTCATCACGCTGTTTGAAGCGCCCGTGGGCGCGCTGGAAGGAGATCCCGCGCTGGACCGCGTGCATCTGGAAGTGTGGTGCGGCGACGGCGCCGCCAAACGCACCTTCACCATGGAGGGGTTCCGGCGCGGTGTGGTCTCCGCCGCCGACGCCGCGAAGGAGCGCACGCCGTGACCCGCCGCCGCGGCAATGCCGGCTTCACCCTGGTGGAGGTGCTCATCGCCACCACCCTCCTGATGGCCATCACCACGGGCATCCTGATGGCCCTGCGGGTGGGCATCGACGCCATGGATCACGCCGACACGCGGCTCATGCACAACCGGCGCATCATGGCCGTCGAGCGCATCCTCGAAGCGCAGGCCAGCGATATCGTACCGGCCATGATTCTCTGCCAGCCCCAGGCGAGCGACGACCCGGGCCAGCCCATCGCGTTCTTCCAGGGAGAAGCGCAAACCATGCGCTTCATCACCAGCTATTCGTTGAACGACAGCGCGCGCGGGTTGCCGCAGCTTCTGGAATACCAGGTCATCCCCGGCGAGCACGGCGAGGGCGTTCGTCTGGTGGTGAACGAGCACCTCTACTCCGGTCCGTTGAGCGCGCGCCCCTTCTGTTTGGGCACGCGCGTCGATGAGGCCCTGGGCGTTCGCGTGCCCGTGTTCCCGCCGGTGCAGATCGGGCCGTGGTCTTTCGTCCTCGCCGACAAGCTGGCCGCGTGCCATTTCGAATTTCTGCAGCCGGATAAGGACTCCCCCCTGAAGCCCTCGGTGTGGGTGACGCACTGGGAGAGGCCGCTGCTGCCCGATGCGATTCGCGTGGTCATGGGACCGCTGGACCCGGGCGCCTCGCAACTGCCGCTGCTCACGCTCACCATTCCCGTGCGCGTCAACCGCGACCCCTCGGTGGACTATGCGACCACGAATTAGCAGTTTTCAACGGGCCAGTGAGCGAGGCAGCGCCCTGCTCACCGTCCTCTGGCTGAGCGTGGCCCTGTTCGCCATCGCCTTCACCGTGGCCCACATGGTCCGAGCCGAGGTGGACCGCGTCGGCACCGACGCCGACAGCCTCCGCGCGCGCTATCTGGCCCAGGGAGGCGTCGAACGCGCCCTGCTGTGGATCGAGTGGAGCGCCGCGGGCGGACGTCGGCCCGATGGCGGTCCCTTTTACCAGGCGCCCACCTCGCGCCTGCACTTCGATTTTCCTTCCGGCGAGGCCGGCGTGGAGCTGATCCCGGAAAGCTCGAAGCTGGATATCAACCGCGCCGCCCCGCCCGACCTCGCCGCGGTAATGGCCGCGGCCGGCGCCGTGCCCGCCCAGGCCATGGACATCGCGCAGGCCATAGTGGACTGGCGCCAGGGAGACCCGGGCGCCATCACCCAGTTCGATCAGCTCTACCTGGCGTTGCAACCGTCTTTTCGCTCGCCGCACGCGTCCTTCCGGGAGATAGAAGAATTATCGCTGGTGCGTGGCATGACCCCGGAACTCTTCTACGGTGGCTACCGCCGGGCTCCCGATGGCCGCCTGTATCCGTTTGGCGGCGTGCGCGACTGTCTGTCGGTTTACGGCTCCACCAACCAGTTCGACATCAATACCGTCAGCCCCACGCTGCTCGCGGCCATCGGCGTGCCGCCCAACGCCGTGAATGCGATAGTGAATCTGCGCAACACTGCCCCCATCCGTTCCATGGACCAGCTTGGCAACATGCTGGGAGACGGGCCCGTCGCGGCCCGCCTGACCAATACCACCGGAAGCGTCTGGACCCTGCGCTCCACCGGGCGGCTGAAATATGCCGACGGAAGGTACTCGGAGGTGCAGCGGACCGTGGCCGCCCTGGTCAAGTACTTCCCCCTGGGGACAGCCCCGCTCCATCAGGTTCTGCGCTGGTACGATGAGGCTCCGCCCGCCGCGGCCGCCCGTCCGGTCGCCGCGGGTTCCAATCAGGTGGTGTCGCTCCAATGAAGTTTCGCATCGAGACGTGGCTGGCGTTCGGAACCGGCGTGGGCATCGAAGTCTGCGGCCGCGATCTGCGAGTCACCGTGGCCCGGGCGCGCCCGGCGGGCGTACAGATTCTGGGCGAACTGGACATCCCCGGATTCCGCGAGCAGGCCGCGGCCACGTGGGGCGACCAGTACCAGCAATTCCTGCGCGAGCTGGGGCTGGCCCATCTGGCGGCGACGGTGCTGCTGCCGCGCGATGCGGTGATTGCCCGGCAGGTGCCCATGCCCGGCGTCACCGACAGAAACCTCGCCAGCGCGCTGAAGTTTCAGATCGACTCGCTGCATCCCTGGCCGGAGGACGAAGCCGTATGGGACTACGCGCGCGCCGGCAAAACCGACACCGTGCTGGTGGGCATCACCCGGCGGGCCACGCTGGACGAATACCTGACGCTGTTCGCCGAGGCGGGCGTGAAGATCGCCCGGTTTACGTTTTCCGCGGCGGCTCTGCGGCCGGCCCTGCGGTTCTACGGCGCGCCGCCCGAAGGCTTCCTCGCGTGGACGCAAAACGGCGAGCTGGAGCTCTACGGCGAGAGCGCGTCGCGGCCCGTATTCTCCGCCTCTTTCGATCGGGACCCGCAGCTTGCCGTGGCTTCCGCGCTTTCCGAGCTGCGGCTCGATCCGGCCAGCGACCCGGTGCCCATCGAGTCCTTGTTGCCTCGGCCCGCCGCCGCCCCCGCCGGAACGGCGCTCGCTCACAGCGCGCGCACCTACGCGGCCGCCCTGACCTCGGCCTGCCCCTGGCTGGCGCTGCGGTTGAATCTGCTGCCGGAGGAGAAGCGCCAGGCCAGTTCGCGCGCTCTGTACTTCCCCACCATCGCGCTGGCGGCGCTGATTGTCATTGCTGCCGTCTCGCTGTTTGCGTACGATGCCATCGAGCAGCGGCGTTATCTGGAAACGCTGGAATCGCAGATTCGCCAGATCACCCCGCTGGCCAGCCGGGCCGCCCGTCTGGACCGGCAGATTCTGGAGACCCGCGGGCGCGCCGACGCCATCGATAATTTCCGCCTGCGCTCGAAAGAGGACATGGAGGCGCTGAATGAAACCACGCACGTCCTGGCGCCGCCGGCCTTCCTGAACAGCATGAGCCTGAGCCGCCAGAGCGTGGAGATGTCCGGCCATGCCGAACAGGCCGCGGGCTTTCTGAAATTGCTCGATGGCACCGGCAAATTCCAGGACTCGCAATTCACCATGCCCATCCAGCACGACGCCACGGGCGACACCTTCTCCATCCGCGCCCAGCGTAAGGGAGCCACCATCCAGTGAACCTCAACGAGCGCGAGCGCAGGTTGTTGATCGGCGGCGGCGTTGCCGTCGCGGCGATTCTGATTTATTACTTCGCCACGTCTTCCTCCTCCAGCACGCCCGCGGTGTCCGCCCCCACGGAGACGCCGGAAGCGGCCGAGAAGCGCCTGGCCGATCTGCGCCGGAAAGCCGCTACCGTCCCCGGCAAGGAGGCCGTACTGAAACAAGTCTCCGCCGAATTGTCGCGGCGCGAAAAGGGTCTCATCCAGGCCGACACCGCGCCGCAGGCGCAGGCCCAGTTGCTGCAGGTGGTGCGCCGGGTGGCCCGCGCGCAGACTCCGCCGGTGGAGATCGGCCAGGTGGAGCTGAGCGAGCCGCATCCCTTTGCCGGCGGCGCGTACGGCGAGGTCTCGGTGACCATCACCATGCAGTGCCGCATCGAGCAACTGGTGAACATGATTTCCGATCTGAGCGCGCAACCGGAGATCGTCGCCACCAACGATCTGCGCATCGGCGCCGCGCAGGAAAGGCTGAAAACCATGCCGGTGCGCCTGGTGATTTCCGCGCTGGTTCCCCGGCGTCTGGTTGCGGAAAAGAAAGGAACGGCCGCGTTTTGAAACGAAGATTGTGGATGCTGATGGGCCATGTGCTCCGCGAGCGCTGGCAGGAGGCGCATTTGCGCGAAGCGACGGTTCTGCGGACGAAGGTGCCCGCGGCCCCGCCGCCGGCCATGCCGCCACGGCCCATGGTCCAGAAGCTGCAGCCGGCCTCATATGTGGAGGTGTCCGAGAAGGTGCTCTTCTCCAAAGACCGCAATAACGAGGTCATCCCCGAACCGCCCAAGCCACCGCCGCCCCCTCCGCCCGTGCCGCCGTTTCCGGTGGCGCACGGGGTGATGATCTGGGGCGACCTGCCGCCCATGATCATTCTGAGCGTGGGCAAGGGTGAACAGCTTTCGTATCGCGCCGGCGACAAGGTCGGCGAATTCGAAATCGCCTCCATCAACGACCGGCAGATTGTGTTCACGTGGAATGGGAAGACTTTCGTGAAGAACATCGCGGAGCTGGAGGCCGCCGATACGGCTCCCGCCGCGGCGCCTGGTACGCGGCAGGCGATGAACGCGCCGCCCGAGGGGGCTGCGCCGCCGCCGCCGGCCGCCGTCGTCCAGGGGGGACCCGCCGCCGGCCAGAACATCAGCCAGGACGGCAAAACGAAGACGTGCGATCAGAACGACCCGTCACCGATCGGCTCCATCGTCGACGGATACCGGAAGGTTGCGGCGGTCAGTCCCATGGCGCCCAACGCGCATTTCTGCCGGTGGGAGTCGGTGAATTAGGAACGGAGAGGGGATCAACAGGATGTCGAAAAAGATAAGGGTCGCGACGCTTTGCGCGGGGTTGCTGCTGGCCGCCGGCTGGGCCATTGCGCAGATCAAGTATTCAACGCCGTATCACCCCCCCACCGAGGAGACAAAACCCGCCCCGCCCGCGACGGCGCCCGCGCCGACGGCCACTCCCGCGGCGCCAGGACAAGCCGCCCCGGCGTCTTCACAAACGGCTGCTCCCCCGGCGTCCGCGGGAACGCCGCCGGCCACCTCCACCCACCCCGCGGTGGTCTATGGAGGACTCAACCTGCACAACGCCTCGCTGACGGAAGTGATCGACATGCTCGCCCGCCAGTTGAAGATCAACTATGTGCTCGACCCGCGCGTCAAGGGCGCCGTGTTCCTGAACACCTACGGCGAGACCAGGGATATCGACACCAAAGCTCTCCTCGAGATGGTTCTGCGCATCAACGGGTTCGGCATGGTGAAGGAAGGCGACCTGTATCGCATCGTGCCGCTGGCGGACATCTCGCGCCACCCGCTCGACCTCGAACAGAAAGACGCCAAAGCCATCGATCCCAACGAGGAAGAGATGATGAATCTGGTCTTCCTCAAGTACGTGACCGCCGACGAGCTCTCCAACGTCCTGAAGAACTTCATTGGCGAATACGCGCAGATTTTTTCCTACCCGCCCGCGAACCTGCTGATCATGCTGGACAGCCGCCGAAACATGCGCCGCACCATGGAGCTGGTGTCGCTGTTCGATAGCGACACGCTGGCCAACCAGCGCATCCACCTGTTCGAAGTGCAGAACGGACGCGCCAGCGACCTGGTCAAGGAACTCACCGAGGTCTTCAGCGCCATTTCGCTGAGCGAAAAGAAAGCGCCCATCAAGTTCCTGCCCGTGGACCGCCTCAACACCATCATTGCCGTGGCCGCCAACCCGGGCGCGTTCGTCGAGGTGGACAAATGGCTGAAGAAGCTCGATGTCCCTGCGAAGGTGACCTCGGGGAGCACCGGAAACTATGTGTACCGGGTGAAGTATGGGCAGGCGGTGATCATTGCGGCGGCCATTGAAGCCTTGTACAACGGAGGGGATCTGTCGCGGTTCGCCTACATGAACATGGGCGGCGGCATGGGCGGAGGCATGGGAGGCATGGGCGGTGGTATGGGAATGGGCGGTGGCATGGGCATGGGCGGCGCAGGCTACGGAGGAATGGGCGGTTACGGAGGAGGTGGCTACGGCGGGGGTGGTGGTTACGGCGGATACGGCTACGGAGCGGTCACCGGTCCCGGCAACCTCGGCAACGCCTTTCCCTCTTCGAACGCGTTCAATCCGCAGAATACCGGCACCACCGTCAGCGGCCTTACCTCGGGCGCGCCGGCAACCGGCGGGTTCCCCGGCGCGGCGGAGAACGCCGACCGCACCGGCAGTTATCTGAACCCGGAGCGGCAGGCGGGGACCCACAACGGTCCCCGGGTGATCGGGAATCCGTTCGACAACACTCTGCTGGTGCAGGCTTCGCCGCAGGAGTGGGCGTCTATTCGCAAGCTTCTGGAAGATCTGGATGTCGCTCCGCGGCAGGTGCTCATCGAAGCGAAGATTTACGAAGTGGACCTCACCGGCGCCTTTTCGAGCGGGGTGACCGCGTATCTCCAACAGCTCAACGGCGCCGGCGCGCCGCAGAGCGGAACTTCCAGTTCGGGCTCCAGCACCACCACCAACACCAGCCAGTCCATCCCCATGCAGCTCCTCGGCAGCCTTGTCGGCGGCACCACCACGCTTTCGGCGGGCACTCTGGTGGGCAACAGCCGGCAATTGCTGGGCCTAGTCAGCCTGCAGGTGAGCAACGGGAAGGGGAAGACCATCGCCACCCCGAGCGTGATTTGCACCGACAGTATCCCGGCTTCTTTCAACTTCGGCGTATCGGTGCCCACGCTGAGCTCCCAGGCGGTGACCAGCGTGCAAGTAGCCGGCAGCTCCGCATTCGCCAACACCATTAACAACGTCGATACCGGGACCACGCTGAACATTCTGGCCCGCGTGAACTCCAGCGGCATCGTCACCATGATGATCAACCAGCAGGTGAGTTCGCCGGTGCCCACCACCTCCAGCAGCATCGGATCGCCCTCTTTCCAGCAGCGCTCCATCCAGACGCAGATCACGGTGCAGGACGGCGATACGGTGGCCATTGGCGGGATGATCGACGAGGCCGACACCTACAGCACCGCGGGGATTCCGTTTCTGAACCGTATTCCCATCGTCGGTGCGGCGCTGGGCAGCCGTTCCTACACCAAGAGCCGCAGCGAGCTGGTCATCTTTCTGACGCCGAAAGTAATCTACGATACAAACGAGATTCTGGACGCCTCCGACGAGCTGAAGAGCCGTTTGAAGGATGTCACCCGCATGAGTAAAGATTAATCCGCTTCGCTGCCCGCCCGGAGCCGTTCACCTCCTATTCGGCGCCATTCGCTGAGCGCGCGCATCCACGGGTGGCGCGGGGGCCGCCAGTGTGCTGCAATGGGAGGCGGGGAATGGGCTTCGTCTGAATCTAACGGGCACATTCCGCTTGACTTGGCTTCCCGTTCAATGATAAGTATGATTTGACTGCGTCCGAGGGCTTTGGCGGCATTCATGTATG
>CAYVPZ010000095.1:0-10929 GCA_964453955.1 uncultured Solibacteraceae bacterium
AAGGCACGTTGCAATTGCTGGAGAGCACGGCAAAGCTGCGCGACTGACCGGCGCTCAGCGAAGGCGGCCCCAGCGAACTGAAGCTGGAGTAGCGCGTGTCGGCCACCCGGCAGGGCGTCAGCGGATAGAAGGCCAGCGCACTGGCATCGCTGCCGGCGGGCACGAAGTAGCCGTCAATGTCCAGCACCAGATCGGTGGTATTGGTGGCGTACACGCTCACCGCCCCGCTGGTTCCCGCCGCGGTGATGGCTGCGTTGGCCTTGATGCGGCCGTCAACGGAGTTCAATGTGGAGACCATAGGCTGCGCGGCTCCGCTGGGCCAGACGGTCAGGTAATCCAGTGGCCCCTGGGGCACCACGGTCACGTTTAGCGAGTACGCCTCCGCGGTGGTGGGAATGCTGCAACTGCTGCTGGGAACCGTGAAGCTGCGGGTTGCCCCGCCCACCAGCGAAGGCGAGCCGAAGGCGCCGTTGGCGTAACGCGTGTCGGCAATGCGGCACGGGGTTATGGGGATGAAACTCAACGGGCTGGGCGTTACCTGGAAGCTCTGGCTTACCGGCGTTGCTGCGGCGTAGGTGGTGTTGTTGCCTGCCTGCGTCGCCTGGATGGTACAGGCGCCAACGGCGACCAGCGTCACAGTGGTCACCGAAACCGTACAGACGGCCGTGGTAGTCGAAGCCAAGCTCACCGTAAGCCCCGAGGACGCGCTCGCGCTGACCGTCAATGGAGCGGCGCCCAACGGTTCGTTCGAGAGCGCCCCGAAGGTGATCGTCTGGCTCGCCGGCGTCACCTGGAAACTCTGGTTGATCGGCGTGGCCTCGGCGTAGGTGGTGTTGCCGGCCTGCGTCGCTTGTACGGTGCAGGTTCCGACGGCGATCAGCGTCACGGTCGCGTTCGAAACGGTGCAGACGGATTTAGTCTGCGAGTTGAAGCTCACCGTCAGGCCGGAAGAGGCCGTCGCGGTCACCGCGAATGGAGCGGCACTCACCGGCTGGTTGGAAAGCGTACCGAAGGCGATAGTCTGGCTCTGGATCGTCTGGCTCACGTTCACCGTCACCTGCGCTGTCGACGGTCCATACTGGTTCGTCGCGTTAAGCGTGTACGTCGCAGTCGCGGTGGGAGTCGTGGTCACGCTTCCTCCGTGCACTCCGCCGAGGAGGTCGATGAAGTCATACGAGTCGTTGCTGGTGCTCCACGTCAGGGTCACCGGCGTTCCCGCGGCCACGGTCGCAGCCGACGCAGTGAAGCTATTGATGGTTGGCGGCTGTCCCGTGGGCGCGGTCGCGGTGTCCCAACCCGGAAAGGCCGGGTCCATCTGCACGACTTCGAAGTTGGACGATTGAATCGAGTCCAGGTTTTCCAGGTCGTCGTCGTTCCACCGAGGGTCGGGCACGCCCTGGAAGTAGAAATAGCCGCCGTTATCCGCCAGAATCATCCCGTACTGCTTCATCGCGGTCAGGATCGCCTGGTTGGCCGCCGAGTAACCGGAAATATCGAAGCTGGCCTTGAGCCGGATACGCATCCCCATGACGTTGCTCACGCCCCAGTAGACTCCCGCGGCATGGGTGGCAGGTTCCACGAAATAGCCGCCATTGGCATCGTTTTTGGTTACCTGCATGGTGAAGCGAATAGCATGGTTGATGGCGCCGGCGGCAACCTCGTCATACCGCACCAGACCGGGGAAGATGGGCAACCCGGCGGCATCCGCCGAGGTCCATCCCCAGGGACGCTGCTCGCTGCTCTGCAGGTCCCAGATCGTTTCCGACGACGCGTTCCAGGCTCCGTTGCACCGATGCGTGTTAAAGGTCTCGTACAGCATGCAGGCGTGGCGATCCAGTACAAGAACGTGCGAATCGCCCACATAGGTGTCCGGCCAACCGTCGCAATCGGCCGGCGACCCTTCGATGGGTGCGGTTATTGGGTACGGCGCGAATGCGACGTCGCTTTGATCCGCATAGTCGATCACGTTGATGGGAACCAGCGGAGTGGAACTCGAATCGACCACTACGTAGGGGATGCCGTAGTTTCCACCGGCCACCGAGGAAAAGTCGTGATGGAGATGCAATCCTGCAAACCCGGCCGCGGATGTAATCGCCGCGTTGTTGGGATCGAGCGGAGCCAAGGAAATATCCGTATTCCAGGCGTAACTGGATGGGAATGGGACGAATCCGTTGAGGCTGGCATTATCTCCAAGGCTCACATTGCTGCACGCTGCCGGAACCGCTGCCGATTGGTCGTGGGTGTCGATGGCCAGGGGCGGAGTGAGGTTCTTTCCCCCATTGAACTCAACGGGCGGCCGTGGCTGTGCGTGTCCGCCGGTATCAGGCCGTCCCGTTGCGGAAATGGCGACTGCCGAGGCTGCAGAATCAGCCGTCGCAGGCCACGCCGACAAAAACACGAACGCACTCTCAAGCGCCAGCGCCAATGATAATCTCATGACGTTTACCCTCGGACGTTCCTTCGGCCACGGTCATACTGCACGAATCGACAGCAGTACCACCCTTATCGTGGTACTGGTGTGAAGCGTGATTCAATAGCGCAAACTACCGAGGTCCGTCGGGGTTCGCACTGAGCAGGCAGAAATCAAGTCGCGCAACATCGGGAAATCGGGCGCGAGGACTCTTCTCCACGACGATTTCGAAGCCTGCCGGTATCCTCGGAAGAAGAGGCGAATCGAAAGAACCGCTCACGGCCAAAGAGCTGGAGGAACTGCTGCGCATCGTTCCACCGGGAAGGGCCGGAAGTAGCGGAAGGATGGCACCCAAATAGACACCAGGCATTCTGGCTGCGAGAAAAGTCTCTCGGGCCAGAAGACCTCAAAGGCGCGAGGGGAGCCTGGCTGCGAAAAAGGGTCTCTCAGCCAGTTTGGTGTCTATTTTTGCCGGGCACGGGAGAGACCAGGAGACTTTGGAGACTTTGGAGACTTCGTATAAGAGTAATGGAATGAGCGCGATTCGGTTCTTCAGCCTTTTCTCTCAACGGCTTGCGGGGGAGTCCGGATTCGAATCCCCCCTTCTGCCCCCGCCCGCATGCGTTACGGGCCACCGGTGCTGCTGGCCGACGTGGCGCCGCCATTGAACGTGCCCGACAGCGCGAGTCCGCCCAGCGTGCCTGCGGTCACTATGCCGCCCACGATGACGATTGTCGTACCGGTGGAAAGCCCGCCAGCCGCACCGCCAGCCGCTGCAGCACCCGCGGCGCCCGCGCGGGCGATGTTCACCTTGCAACCCTTGCCCGTGCCAGGGGCCAGATTGGTGACATTGACCACCTGTGCCGCGCCTTCGATCGGGGTCGCGCCCGGAACTAAAGCGCCCGTCACGTTCACCGACTTCCCAACGTATTTTTCGAGGTTGTCGCCCGTTAACTCCACAACTACATTGGTGGTGGTGTCACGAAGAACGTAATGCGTACCGACCTTTTGCAGGCATCCGGTGAGCTGCGATGGAGCCGATGCGCCCGCGTCCTGAAAATCGAGGGAATTGCCGCGCACCACCATGGCCACAAGCTGGCCGCTGGCGTTCTTCACTTCCGCGGCGCCGTCCATGGCCGTAACCCTGACCGTGCCGGGCTGGTCCACGGCGACACGGAACGGATCCGCCGAGGAGATGCGCAGGTGGTTCGCGAGCACCGCGTACGAAGACCCGCCGTGCACCTGGGTCATGCCTTTTTCGAGCACGGCATGATCGCGGAAAACCCGCTCGCGCGAGGCCGCGCCGAGGTCCACGCGCGTCCCATCCTGTAAGGTCACATGCGAGGGCGAAATCGCGGTTTCGATCACGCTCCCATTGAACAGCGTCGCGTTATCTCTGGTTTGGGAGCCGTCCATGTTGAATTCGCCGGTGGCCTTCACAAAGCCGATCGGTCCATTCGCCGACGGGCTGCCGCCGAACGCAATTACAGCCGCACAAAGAAACACGATTGCCATGAATGCTGTAGTCCTCACACGAGCCTCCCTGTGATATTGTGCAGGAAC
Source organism: uncultured Solibacteraceae bacterium (assembly GCA_964453955.1). Taxonomy (GTDB): domain Bacteria; phylum Acidobacteriota; class Terriglobia; order Bryobacterales; family Bryobacteraceae; genus CAWACP01. The sequence goes on from CAYVPZ010000095.1 coordinate 3,974, forward strand.
AGTGCCGTTTGAAGCAAGCGGAAAGTGTCTGTAAGCGATTGAAACGTATAACGTTTGTCGTTTTTGTATTACGCGCCTGCAACGCCGCGGTAATTGTCCTCGCGGCGTTGGCGCTATTCCAGGCAACGCGATACGCGTTCGCCGACTGGCTGGCAACCAGCGCCGTGGAGAGCTCGGTTCTGCGGGCGACCACCCTTGTCCCGGATAACACCGCCGCCTGGCTGCGTCTGGCGGACCTGCGCTCCACCAGCGACGAAGACGCCGTGGGACCTCTCCGGCGAGCGCTCAAATCGAGCCCCGAAGACGCCCATATCTGGATTCAGCTCGGCCTCGAGCTGGAAGGCCGAAGAGATTTGGCCGAAGCGGAGCGCTGCCTTACGCGGGCGGTGGAACTGGATCGGGACTTCATCCCCATCTGGACGCTGACGAATTACTATTTCCGCCGCGGCGACACCGTCCGCTTTTTTCCCGCCGCGCGCAGGACGCTGGCATATTCGAGGGGCGACCTGAACCCGCTGTTCCGGATGTGCTGGAGCATTACCGATGACGGAGCGGTTATCCTGCGCGACGCCATTCCCGACCGCGACGATGTTCTCTCGGCCTACCTGCAATGGCTGGACGGTCAACTGGACGCGGCGGCGCCCGTGGCGAAACGGTTGCTTGATCGCTATCCCGAACAGGGCACGCCGGCGCTGCTGGGGTATTGCGACCGGCTCGTCTCCGGGCAGCGGCTGGACGCCGCAGTGGCGCTGTGGAACCAGATGAGCGGCCGCGGTCTGATTAAAGCCGGGCCCGTTCAACCGGACCAGATTGTCGACGGCAGCTTCCGTTTTCCGCCGCTCGACACTGCTTTTGACTGGCGCGCCAGCTCGCCGCCGGGGGTCGATATCGCCGCCGGCGGTTCCAGCCTCAATCTCAGCTTCTCGGGGACCCAGCCCGACCATTGCGATGTGGTCAATCAGCTCGTCCTTCTTCACCCGGACCGTACGTATCGCCTGCGATACCACTTCGAGTCGTCCGGGCTCGAAGCCGGCGCCGGGCTGCACTGGATCGCCGGCGATGCCCGTTCCGGCGCGCGATTTGCGCCTCCGCTCTCCCAGTTCCGGCTGACCCCGGGCGATTTCGCGATGGCCCAGGCCGGGGACGGCGATTACACGTTCATCGTGCCTCCATCTTCCGCTTCGCACGCGCCCGTTCTCGCCCGCATCGCGCTGGTCTACGATCGGGTTCCCGCCTCGGCGACCATGCAGGGCTGGATCCGCGTGGAGAGGGTCTGGCTGGAGGAGGCGAAGTGAGCCGGCCACGCGCAGCGGCGGCCATCTGCCTGTGGCTCATTCTTTGTTACGCCGTGGCAATGGCCTGGGTGCCGGACCCGTGGGCGGAGCTGATCGCCCAGGCGGCCGTGTTTGCGGTCATTATAGTCGCCGCTCTCGGCTGGTTCGTCCGGGGGACGTGGCCCGCCCGAAGCTGGATGCTGGCGCCAATCGCGCTCGCCCCGGTGTGGGGTCTTCTGCAACTCGCGCTGGGGACCACGGTGAACCGTTACCGGACCGAAATAGCCGTTCTGGCCGCTGCCGGCGTCGCCTGCGCTTTTCTGCTCGGGTTGTATGCTTTCCACGACCGGCGAGTGAGCCATTTCTTTCGGGTCCTGGCGATCATGCTGGGCACCGCGCTCGCCGCCCTGGCCATAGTTCAGTTGTTTACGTCGGACGGCCGAGTGTACTGGTCCATCCGCAGTCTTTATTCCGATCAGCCGATGGGGCCGTTTCTGAATCGGGATAACTACTCCGGGTTTGTCGAGTTGATTCTTCCGCTGGCTTTGTGGGAAGCCGTGCGCAGCACCCGCAGCGCCTGGCTGTTTGGGATTCCCTGCGCCATCATGTATGGAAGCGTGATTGCCGGGGCATCGCGGGCGGGGTCGATTCTGGTGTCGCTCGAAGTACTGGCCGTGCTGGTCCCGGCGCTCCTATCCCGACGGCGCGCCTCCTACGGGGCGCTGCCGCGCGCGCTGGCCGCCATCGTTTTGATCGTGGTCTTCGCCAGCCTGGCCGGATGGGAGGAGCTGATTGGGCGCTTCGATGACAAGGACCCCTATGGGAATCGCCGCGAGTACGTGGAGAGCTCCGCGCTGATGGTGAAGGATCGTCCCCTGCTCGGCTCCGGCCTCGCCACCTGGTCGATCGTGTACCCGCGCTATGCCGTAATTGACATGACCAAGGCCAGCTTCCATGCGCACAACGACTGGATGGAGTGGGCCTGTGACGGCGGCCTTCCCTTTTTGTGCCTGATGCTGATTCCCGCCCTGCGCGGCGCCTGGCTGTCGCTGCGGTATCCCTGGGGCTTCGGCATTCTGGCGGTCTCGCTGCATGCGCTGGTGGACTTTCCGTTTCGAGTGTGGCCCACGCTGCTTTGTTTCGTACTGGTACTGGCCGCGATGGAAGCGCGCGGCGCCGCGGAACCGGATTAAACCCGGATTACAATCCCGCGCGTGGTGTGTTATTTTCGTCGTCAGTGGATTACTACGAGGAGCTCGGTGTCCCTCGCTCCGCCTCGCAGGAGGAAATACGTCGCGCCTGGAAGCGCCTGGCCCGCCTTTTCCATCCGGATTTCCAAACCGACCCGGAGATGAGGGAGACGGCAGAAATTCAGATGCGGCGGCTGAATCACATTCTGTCCGTCCTCGCGGAACCCCGCGAACGAATGCAGTATGACCTGATGCTCGACGGCGAGCAGAACGCGCCGGTTCCCTGGGACGAACGAGGGGAACGCAGGCGCATGTTTCGGGAGATCTTCCATTTCGACCAGAACGCCGCGGTATGGTTCGCCTGCGGGGCGCTCCTCTCGGGCGTCCTGGCCGTGATATTGCTCGCCAGCGTTCATGGCGGAAACGCCGCCGACCACTCCGCCAACGCCGACGTGGCCGTGGCCAGTGCACCCTCGCTGCCGGACGCCACCGCTTCGCTGGAAAGCCGGATAGATCGGTTGCGGCAGAAGTTCCCTCCTCCGGATCCGTCCCAGGCGGAGGCGAAGAGCGCGACCGAAGAGGACCCCGTCCCGGTGCAGACGCCTCCGGAGCCGTCGAGAGAGGACGTGGCGCCGGCGATCAACTCTTTCAGCGCGGCGCAGGAGCAGAGGCGGGCCACGGAGCAAAAACAGACGCTTGCTCTGCTGCCTTCGCCGGAGGCTCGTCCAGCCGTTTCGCCGGACGTTGCGCGCGCCGCCGAGCTTCCACCGCCCGCTTTGGGGCCGGAGGCAGGGCGGCCGGCTCGCTCCGTTAGCGGCCTGGCGGGATTGTGGCGGTACAATCCGCCAAAGCAGGCTGCCCAGAAACCGGGCCTCTATGCCGCTGAACGCGTCGAAGTGGGCATCAGTGAACAATCGGGCGTCCTTTACGGCTATTACATCGGGCAGTACCTGGTTCCCGATGGCGGTGTTTCCCCCGACGTGTCGTTCAAATTCTCCGGCGACTCCGGCGGGGACGCGGCAACCGGAATCTGGTCGGGAACGAATGGCAACCGCGGCGAGATCAGACTTCGGGCGCTGTCCAACAACGCGCTGGAGGTGATCTGGGTAACCACTCACATGGAACACACCAGGGCGCTGGCCTCGGGCAAGGTCACGCTGTCGCGCGCCAACTGATCCCGCGCATCAGCGCCAGAACCGATACCATGGGCGCGGGCGCTCCAGCGGACTCGAGGACATCACTTCACGCCCCTCGATCACGGCGCCAGGGTTCACCACGAACAGCATTTCCGCCCGATCCTCTCCGGCGCGAGCGGTCACTGCCCGGTATGCTTCGTCCAGCCGCGCGTGACGATCCTCGGGATGGTGGGCATCGCTGGCGACGATGTGCGCGGCGCCGGACTCGATCAATTCCCAGGCGCTGTCGCGAGCGGCGTTGCCGAAACGGTCGAGCAACGACAGCGCCGTCACCTGCACGAGATAACCCCGGGCCGCCCATCCGTTGATTCTCGAAACATCGCGCATCAGCGCCGGATTTCGCTCCGGATGCGTAATTACGGGCGTCATTCCCCGCCCCGCCAGCAGCGCCAGAATCTGCTCCGTGGCCGGTGAAATAAACATGTCCGGGAACTCGACGAGCAGGTACCGCTGGCCGTTGATGGTATATTTCGTGGGGTTTCCGAGGGCGTCCTCGATATTCGCGGCGGACAGGTGGAAGTCGCAGCCGCGATGGATGCGCGGGAGCTTCTCGAGGGCGCGCAATTCGGCGATACGGCTGCCGATCAGATCGGGATCGAACCGGAATTCGTCATTTGCGTGAGGCGTCGCCACGATGTCCGTGGTGCCGGCGGCGGCCGCGTCGCGCAGTAAAGCCACGCTCTCGTCCAGCGTCCCCACGCCATCGTCGACGCCCCAGAGAATATGGCTGTGTATGTCAATCATGGCCGCCGGCTATTGGCCGGTGCTCTGCATAAATCGGGTCAGAAAATACACCACCACAAGAAGGACCAGCAGGAGCAGCGACCACTGCGCGATCCGCCCACCGATCTTCCCGCGGTGAGATTTCCCTTTGCGTTTCGACAACGCCTTCCTGCCGGCATCGAGGAACATCGATTCCCACCCTTCAATGCGATCGAGAGGGACCTTGAGTTCCTCGGCGAGAGCTTCCCGCGATTCGCCTCGCAGAGCTCTCAGCACAACCTCCGTCTTCTTCTCGGAGGAAAGATGATGACGATGTTTCTCTTCAGCGCTCATCGAGGATTACCCGGCATCATATCACTGCGGTCCGCGTTACCTTCTCAGCCGCCGCAGGAGGGCCTGAACGCGGTTGTCGGCGCGCAGGGCCTCCAGCTTGGGGTCCACCGCCGCAAGACAAAACCAGTGCGAATGGTCTTCCCAGGACTGTTCCAGCAGGCCAACGGCGGCGTCGCGCATTCCGAGCGCATCCTTCAACAGTGCGCGGCTATAAGCGTCAACGTACCGGAAGCGCGCCGCTTCTTCCAGTTCCTCGTCGATGCGCGTCGCCTTCTCGCGGTCGCCGCTCAGAGCCATGGCCACGGCAAGAATGGCCCGAACGTCCATTGCCTCCACCATGAGTTGGTCGGCCAGCGCCAGGTTCCGCACCGCTTCGTCAAAACGCCGGCGCGCCGTCAAAACCATGCCGTAATAGAAATGGGCCAACCCGAATTCCGGATCCCGTCCCACCGCTTCGCGCCCCACCTCCTCCGCCTCCTCAAGCCGGCCGCTCAGGTACAGACCAAATGCCTGTACCGCGAGAATCGTCGGAGAAACGGGGTCGATTTCACGGGCCTTCCGGAGCGCCCCCTCGGCCTCCTCCTTTTCCCCGATTGCGAGCGTGAAGATGGCAATCTGCAGGCAACCCCACGCATGATCCGGAGCTGCCCGGATTGCGGTGCGTAAATCCGCGAGTCCGCCCTTCAGGTCGTAATCGAAGGCCCCGCGCGCCATGGCGAGCACCACACAGGCAAGCACCTGCGCGCGATCATGCAATAGTGCGACCATCGCCGCCGACTTTGCTTCCGCAATGGCGTCAACAGGCCGTTCCACACCGTGCCAGCCCAGCATCAGATGCGTCAGCGCCACGGCGGCGTTGTAATCGCCGTTTGTCGGATCCAATTCCTGTGCGCGCAAAAAACAGGCCAGTGCCCGCTTCTGCGAAACCGGGGTGCGCTTATTCCAGCAGTGGTGGCCCTCCATATAAAGCCGGCCAGCCTTGGAATCCACTTGCCAGAGCGCCGACGACGGAAAAAAGGCGTCTCTTCCGATCCCCGGGGCGGCCCCCGGTGATGGCGGATCGACGGAAACGTGTGTCAGCAGCCGGTATCCCCGCCGAAGGAGCGTTTCGATATACACCGGTCGTTCCGCCGGATCGCTCAACGCCTGGCGCAGTTTCCTGACCGCCGTATCCAATCCCCGCTGATAATCGCCGGACACTCCGGGCCACAGGCGCGCGTAAAGCGCCTCACGGGTCATGAGCTCTCCCGGACATTCGAGCAGGGCGCTGAGTAATTCGAACGACTTCCCCTGAATCGACACACGCCTCATTCCGTCCCGCAGTTCTCCGCTGTGCAGGTCGGCGGTGAATCGGCCGAATCTGACTACACCGTGCCCGTGATGCGGTGGCATGTTTGCTGAACTATTCCGTGATGGCTTCATTGTATGACAGAAAATACGGTCGGGGAAGCTCAGAGAAGACCGACCGATCAGAATTGCAAAAACCTCACGGGGTGGCCGCCGCACTCGCGGCAAAAGTAAACCACCAACAGCGGGCGGAGGAAGTGAAGCCTGTGGGACCGAACCAGGGCCAGGCTGCCGCAGCGGTTACATCTACGGACGAAGAGACGGCGCAGGAAGAGCCACCCGAACAATATGAATACGGAAACAGCGAGGAAGACCAGGAGCGCTGTCAGAAGTCCGTTCAGTTCGCCCGCGGGGTGGAACAGTGACTGCATCAGCGAGGCCGTTACTTTCTTAGCCGGCGCATCAGGATCTGGACCCGGTGGTCGGAGCGCAATGCCGCCAGCCTGGGGTCGACGGCCGCGAGATAAAACCAGTGCGAATGGTCGTCGCAGGCCTGCTCGAGCAGGGCGACGGCAGTGTCGCGCATTCCGAGCGCATCCTTCAATAGCGCATGGTTATAGGCGTCGACGTACCGGGTGCGAGCAGCTTCATCGAGCTCCTCGTCGATCTGCGCCGCACGCGCGCGGTTGCCGCCCAGAGCAAAGGCCACGCCGAGAAGCGCCCGGACCTCCATGGCCTCCGCCATTAACTGATCGGCCCGTCTCAGATGCTGTATCGCCTCGTCAAGACGCAACAAAGCCATGAGCGCCATGCCGTAATAGAAATGAGCCAACCCGAATTCGGGGTCCCGATCCACCGCCTGGCGCCCCGCCTTCTCCGCTTCCTCAAGCCGGCTGCTCAGGTACAAGGCGTATCCCCGTACCGCAAAAAGGGTCGGTGAGACGGGATCGATT
>CAYVPZ010000096.1:0-10806 GCA_964453955.1 uncultured Solibacteraceae bacterium
CGGGGGACGGCGATATCGGCGGTGAGGGCCGATCCGCCAAACAGGCGCAGATCGAGAGGGGCCACCAGATGGGCTTTGGCTCCCAGTTGTTCGGCCACGCGCCGCGCCGCGTCGAGCTCCACGCGGTGGCGCTGGCCATAGTCGAACGAGAGCGCGTAGCACTCCAGGCCTTCGCCGCGGGCAACCGCCAGGCAGACGGCCGAATCGAGTCCTCCACTCACCAGGCAGACAGCGCGCGCCATGCTTGCTATCAGAGTAGCAGGCAAAACGGCGTCGCCGGTTCGATTAGAATTGTGCGTTGCGCATCGCATTTCTGACATCCACGCCGCTGGACATCAGCGCGGGCAGCGGCACCTACGTCGGCATCTCCACGCTGGCCGGCGCGCTCCGGCGCCGCGGCATCGACGTGGACGTCTTCGGGCCGTCGGTCTGGCTGCCCATGCACACGCTGTCGCGCCGCTGGTTCAACGAGCAGGTTCGCGCTCGCGATTTCAGCGCATACGACGTCGTGGTCGGGTTCGATATGGACGGCTTCCGCCTGCGTGTGCCCCATGTCGCTTCGCTGAAAGGCGTGATCGCGGACGAAGCGCGGCATGAAACCGGACTGACCCGGCGTCTGCTCGAACTGCAGGCCTCCTGGGAGCGCCGCAACGTGCACGGGGCGCAACGCGTCCTCACCACCAGCCTGTACGCGGCGCGGCGCATCCGGCAACTCTACGGGCTGGCGGAAACGCCGCGCGTGGTCCCCGAGCTCATCGACCTTGCCGCGTGGCGCCAATTGTTCGATTCGGTGGAAGGCGCACCCGATCCGGGCCGCTTCGTGGTGCTCGCGGTGGCCCGCTTTTATCGCAGGAAACGGATGGATCTGCTTCTCGAAGCGGCCCGGATGCTCGAGGACCGCATCCCCGGCTTCGAGCTGCGAATCGTCGGCGACGGACCGGAGGGCCGGCGATTGCGCGGCCTTGCTCCGCGCTCGGCGAAGTTCCTCGGCACGGTTTCCCGGCGCGCGCTGGCGCTCGAATACAAGCGCTCGGACGTCTTCTGTCTGCCCTCGGTGCAGGAGGGCTTCGGCATCGTGCTTCTGGAGGCCATGGCGGCGGGGTGCGCCATCGTCGCCGCCTCGGCTTCGGCCGTTCCCGAAGTGGTTCCGCACGCGCTCCTGGCGGCGCCTGACGACGCCGGCGCTCTCGCGCAGGCTCTGCACGCCGCGTGGGGCGACCCGGCATTGCGACAGACCATCGCCCAGGCCGGCCGCGAGCACGTGCAGCGCTACGATGCGCCGGTGGTGGCCGCGCAGTTTCTGGAGGCGCTGGAGGGGCTGTCGTTCTGATAATCTGAGAGCTTCGCAAAGGAGCATCGCCCGTGCCTGTCAAAAGCAAGACCGTGAAAGCCCCCGTGCGCGCCCGCAAGAGCAAGCCGGAAATCCAGCAGGAATTCGAGGACATTCAGGAGGAACTGGCGGCCTCGCGCGAGACCGCCGATTCCAGAGCCGAGGAAACCGCGCGGGCTCGCGAGGCGGAGATTCGTCACGCCGTGGAGCCGGTCACCGTGGAGTCGGTGGTTCGGGAGACGTCCGGACTGGGTCTGGAAATCTCGAAGGCCCTGTCGGAGATCTCAGCGAAGCTGGTGGAAGAAGTCAATCTGCTGGCCAGCGTGCGGGAAGCGGTCGCTTTGGAGCGCAAGGAATTGGAGCGCCTCTACAAAATCGACGTGGCCGCGACGTCGGTGGATCAACTGGTGCAGGACTACACGCGCCAGAAGCAGGAGCTGGAAACCGAAATCGCCGCCAAACGCGCCGAATGGGAAGAGCAGACGCGCGCCACCGAGCGCGAGCGCAAGGAGCAGGAAGAAGCTCTCCGCAAACAGCGGCAGCGGGAGATCGACGAGTACGAATACAAGAAAACCCTGGAACGGAAAAAGGCCCAGGATAAGTACGACGAGGAGATCCGCCTCGAGGAGCGCAAAAACAAAGAGCGGCAGGAGACCCTCGAAAAAGGCTGGCAGCAGCGTGAGGCTGCTTTGAAGGAATCGGAGAGCGAGTTGGCCCGTCTGCGCAAGGAGTCGGAAGAGTTACCCGCCCGCCAGAAGAAGGAAGCCCAGGTTGCCGCGGCCGAGGCGGCTAAATCCACGGCCGCCCAGTTCGAGCAACAGATTCTGATGTTGAAGAAGGATTCCGATACCGAGCGGCGCGTTTCCGAATTGCAGGTGAAGACGCTGGAGGAGTCCGTTTCGCGGCAGGCGGCGCAGATCGCCGCGCTCGAAAAACAATTGAGCGAGGCCAAGCAGCAGGTTCAGGACATCGCGGTGAAGGCCATTGAAGGCGCGTCGGGCGCGCGGGCTCTCTCGCACATCAATCAGATCGCCATGGAGCAGGCCAAGAACCGGCCGCAGGGCTGACGGTTATATCCCTTCGCCGCCGGCGAAGCGGTCGGCGCGGTGCAGCACGCCTGAATCCTCCAGCGTCTTCATGAGCTGCTCAAGGGCGGCTTCATCTTCGCTAGCCAGTTCCGGCAACGGTAGCCGGTCATCGGGTGGATCCCTGGACACCACAATGGCGATCAGCCCGGCCGCTGTCAGGGCTTGGGCGTTCGCGCTGCTTTCGGTGGTGGACACTGCGGCGCCCTGGCCGAACAGGTCTCGTTCCAGAAGCATGGCCAGCTGCCGGCGACCAGGCAGCCAGATCGCTGCCGCCTCATGCCCCAGCCGGTCCGCGCGCTCCCGTGCGCTCACCGGGCCGCGATGCTGGTCGTTGGCGATGGCGCCGCGAATCATCCCCGCGGCCAGCGTGGCGTTGGAGAACGGGTCAATGAGGACGAACGCGCCCGTGCCCCGGTTCTCCCGATACGAATCGAAGAACACCGGCCGCGGCATGTCGATGGTCACCGCGCCGATTTCGTTCAGCTTCAGGTCGCGCGCGGCCTCGTGCTCCAGTGTGTTCACGTCGATGCGGCAGCGCACGATGCGCACCGTGGCGCGCACCTGGCGGGTGGTGTGCTTCAAAAGGTAGGAACGGCCGGGTTCGAGCGGCGCGTCATTCATCCACACCAGCGTCGCGTCCAGGGAACGTGCCACGGCGGGCGGCGTTTCGTCGGCGCGCACCATCATGTTGCCGCGGCTGATGTCGATTTCGTCGGTCAGGGTCAGTATGACGGACATCGGCGCAAAGGCCTCTTGCAGAGCGCCGTCGTAGGTGGCAATCTCCTTCACGCGCGCGCTGCGGCCGGACGGCAGAACTCGCACCTCGTCGCCAGGATGGATGCTGCCCGACGCGATTTGTCCAGCATAACCGCGGAAGTTGAGCGAGGGCCGAATCACGTACTGCACCGGAAACCGGAATGGTCCGTCGCTATCGGCGTCCTCCACCGGCACGGTCTCGAGGTAGTCGAGGAATGTCCGGCCATGGAACCAGGGCGTGCGCCCGCTGCGCGCCACCACGTTATCGCCTTCCAGCGCGCTGATGGGGATGAAGTAGGTCTCGCGGAATCCCAGCCCGCGTGCAAACGCGAGAAAGTCGGCCTCGATCGCTGCAAACACGTCCTGCCGGAAGTCCACCAGATCCATCTTGTTCACCGCGACCACCACCCGCGGGATACCCAGCAGCGAAGCGATGTAGGCGTGTCGCTTCGACTGCGGCAGCATCCCCTTGCGCGCGTCAATCAGTACGATGGCAAGCTGGGCCGTGGACGCGCCTGTAGCCATGTTGCGCGTGTACTGCTCGTGGCCGGGCGTGTCGGCGATGATGAACTTGCGGCGGGCCGTCGAAAAGTACCGGTAAGCGACGTCGATGGTGATGCCCTGTTCGCGCTCCGCCCTCAGCCCGTCGGTGAGCAGGGAGAAGTCCAGCGGACCCGAGGAACGGTTCAGGCCGGAGTTCTCGATGGACGCCATCTGATCTTCGTAGACGCCCCGCGATTCGTACAACAAACGGCCGATCAGCGTCGACTTGCCGTCATCCACGCTGCCCGCGGTGGAAAAGCGGAGCAGACTCTTCTCCGCCATCAGAAATATCCCTCGCGCTTCTTCAGCTCCATCGAGCCGTCCTGATCGTGGTCGATGACGCGGTTCTCGCGCTCGGAACGCCGCACGTGGATCAGTTCGTCGATAATCCGCGGGACCGAGTCGGCTTCTGATCGCACCGCCCCGGTGCAGTACGTGCAGCCCAGTGATCGCATCCGGCTCATCACCATCTCCGGCTGCTCGCCCGGCCCCAACGGCGGGTTGTGTTCCGGCGGAATCAGCGTCCCGTCGCGGACAATCATGGAACGGGACTTTGCAAAATACAGCGGCACCACCGGGATGTTCTCCTGCTGGATGTACTGCCAGACATCCACCTCGGTCCAGTTGGAAAGCGGGAAAACGCGGATGGTCTCGCCCTTGTCGATGCGCGCGTTGTACAGGTTCCACAGCTCCGGCCGCTGGTTCTTCGGGTCCCACTGGCCGTGGCTGTCGCGGAATGAGTAGATGCGCTCCTTGGCCCGCGATTTCTCTTCCTCCCGCCGCGCGCCACCAAAGGCCGCATCGTACCCGCCCTCCCGCAACGCGTCCAGAAGTGCCTGCGTTTTCAGCAGCCCGCAGCACTTCTGCGTGCCCAGGCGGAACGGGTTGGCGCCCTCCTCGATGGCCTTGGTGTTGGTGTGGACAATCAGCTTCGCCCCGATCTCGCGCGTGAAGTTGTCGCGAAACTCGGTCATTTCCCGGAACTTGTAGGTGGTGTCAATGTGCAGCAGCGGGAACGGAATGGGGCCCGGCCAGAAGGCTTTCTGCGCCAGCCGCACCAGAACCGACGAGTCCTTGCCAATGGAATACAACATCACCGGGCGCTCGAACTCGGCCACTACCTCGCGGAAGATGTGAATGCTCTCAGATTCCAGCACGCGAAGATGAGGCAGTGTTCTCATGTGGTTAGGGATATTGTAGCATCCCGATGGACTTCCTCTGATTTGATTAGCCTTAGCGGGCGGTTCCAGGAGGGGTCTGGCCGATGATCAGACAGTTCACCGGCCTGTCCGGATCGGCCGCCATGGCGTCCAAAAGCGCTCGATACTGTTCCAGGATGACCGTGGCGGCGCCCTCGGTGAAATGAGAGGGGTTGTAATCGCAGCGAAGCGAGAGCCTGCCGTCGGTCACGGTGGCGTGCAGGTGCAACTGAAACGGGGATGTCGGCGCGGAAATGGCGCCAAAGGTGAACTGAAAGCGTAGCACGGCGAAGCCGCGCCCGGTCATACGCTCGGCCTCGTCCAACTCCCGGCGGCAGTGCTCCAGAAGTTCGTTCGAGCTGGGTGTGCCGCCAACCGACAGGCGAACGGGCAGCATCCGGCCGCCGGTGTGGACGCCAATGAGCAGACGGTCCTGATCGGCGATGCGCGCCACCATAACGCTCCAGGCCGTCAGCAGGACCACCATCCGCGACCGATCAAGGCCGTCAACGGGCGCTGTCGCAACTTCCGTTTCCGCCGGCAACGCGGCGCGGGGACGGATGCTGGTGGAGAAACGGCGTGAGTAGGCGCCGGCCAGGTGGTTGTGTAATGCGATGAGGCTGTCGGCCATTTCGCTTTCCATGAGGATGAAGGCGGAGCACTGCCGGGAACGGGCTCCATGACGATTGTCCTCTTGATACGCGGCGGAAACAACGCACAGCCGTACCGGTGGCAAAAACGCGGCTTAGTACCAGGCCGTGGTCCACTCTTACTGTAGAGCAGACACCGTAGCGCGATACAGGGCCGGCAATCCAAAGGCCCGTCCGCAGTCGCTCGCGAAAAGAAGAGCCTGGGAATCCAGTTCCCATACCGGCGCCCAACTGTTGCAGTTTCCGCCGGTCATTGGCCGCGCCTTGTTGGCAGCGAAAGTCGCGGCGGCCGCTACGGCTGCATTCGGCCGGCCCAGCGCAGAAAGCGCCACAGGTCGCCGCGCAGGCGCCACGAGAGCGACCAGAACTCCCGGAAATCGATCTCACCGGCGGGACGGCCCAGATACGTCTCCATGCGCCACCGCAGGTACGGACTTCGCCACGGGCACAGCCGGTATCCCTTCGTCGCCTGCCAGACGGTGGCCAGCATCAGGGCGTCCGCGCGCTGGCCGACTTTGGTTCCTTTGCGCCGGCAACAGTGGCATAGTAGCCGGTGCGTGTGCGCACGGTAGGTGAGCCCGGCCCCTTCACCGTGACATGGATCTGCCGGAAGGTGCCGTCGAGGGCCGGGTTTGTCGGCGTGTAAGCGATGATGTACTGATTGCGAATCTCGTGCGCGATGCGCAAAGCGATCTCGTCCACTTCGGCCAGATCCTTCGGATAATATGCCAGACCGCCGCTGGCCACGGTGAGCGATGTGAGCACCCGTTTGGCCTTCTTCGCTTCGTGCGGTTCCTCTTCGCTGAGCAGACCCACGGCAAAGATGAGCACCTCGCTCTTCTGCGCCTTGTCCACCAGTTTCTCCAGCGTGTCGCGATCGTTGCTGGCGGTGTCGTTGCCGTCCGTGATCACCAGCAGCACCTTCTTGTCCCGCTTGCCGGTCTTCTTGAGATGGTCGATGGACATGCTGATGGAATCGCGCAAAGCGGTTCCGCCACGCGAGTCGATGCGCGCGATCCCCTGCTCCAGCAGGCGCATCTCGTTGGTGAACTCCACATCCAGATAGGCCTCGTCGTTGAAGTTGACGATAAACACCTCATCCTGCGGGTTGGAGGCCTTCACCAGGTCGAGCGACGCGCGTTCCACTTTGGCCCGTTTGTCGCGCATGCTGCCGCTGTTGTCGATCACCATGCCGATGGAAACCGGCACGTCCTCGCGCCGGAAGATCTTGATGTTCTGCTCGGCTCCGTTCTCGTAGACCTTGAACGCGTCCTGCGGCAGGTCGGTCAGCAGCTTGCCTTTGCGGTCCACCACGCTGGCGTGCAGCACCACCAGCCGGGACTCGCTGGTGAACTTCGGCACATCGTCGCTTTGCGCCAGCAGCGCGGCGGCCGCTAACGGAATAAGAAGGCTACTGAGTCGGAGCATAATAACCAAGACGATAGAACGCCTTGAGCGGAGGCAGACCGGCCGGTTGCGCCAGCTTCACCTGCACGTGCCTGTACTTGCCGTTGCGATCCTGGTTCTTTGGAGTATATCCCAGCACGTACTGATTCCGCAGCTCTACACCAATCTTGGCCGCCACATCGGGCAGCTCGGCCAGGTTTTCAATCTCATACGCCCGCCCGCCGGTTTGTTCGCTGACCTGCTGCAGCAATCCGGGACCGGCCATCTCCTCCGGCGTCCGCCCGCGGCTGGAGATCGGTTCGTAAATGCCGATGGCGTAGATCTGCACGTCGGCCTCGCGCACCGTGTTGCGGACCTCCGTTTCGGTGTAACGGCTGCTGTTGTCGCCGCCATCGGAAATGATCAGAACGGCCTTGCGTGGATTCCTCGCCTTCTTCATTTCGTGCATGGCCAGGTAGATGGCGTCCAGCAGCGCGGTGCGCCCCTTCGATTGCGTGAAGGTCAGGCTGTTCTGGATGTCCTCCGGGCTGGTAGTGAACGCCACCGCGAGCTGCGGGCTGTCGTTGAATTCCACGAGAAAGAATTCATCCTGCGGGTTGGCGGTTTTGAAGAATTCGGCGGCGGCCTGGCGGGACTTTTGCAGCTTCGGCCCCATGCTCCCGCTGGTATCGAAAACCAGCCCCACGGACAGCGGCGCGTCCTCGCTCGAAAACTGCGAGATGGTCTGCTCCACCTTGTCTTCAAATAGCTTGAAGTGCTGCTTTTCGAGCCCGGTCACGAAGCGGTTCAAAGGGTCGGTAACGGTGACGGGGATGAGCACCAACTGCGTCTCCACGCGGATATTCGAGTGGGGAACCAACTGCTTCGGCTCGGGTTTGGTGCTCACCCGGGGAACGATCGTGACCGGCGCAGTCGGCGCCGGGGGCGGGGCCGCAGGCTGGTCATCGCCAACGAGGAATCCGCAGGCCAGCCAGCCAAGTCCAAGGAAAACCGGAATGAGACGGGATTGCGCGAGGACTCTGGTCAGCACGGCGTGCGCCCTCAGTTGCGACCGGTTTCCAGTATAACACCGGCCGGTGAAATCACGGCCCCATGATCAATCGGCACGGTCAGCATAAGCTCTTTGTTTCCAATTTATTGGAAGTTGTTGGTCATGGACGCGCGAAGAGGCCGCGCGGTTTCACCGGCGCTTCAGATCTGCCGCAAAACCTCTTCCAGCGCTTCCACGAAAAAGTACTCCCCCCACATGACCGACTCGTCCACGCCGAGTTCCTTGTGAATATGGTAAACCCCGCCTCGGAGAATGCCCTCCCACCTCTTGTCCTTGCGCGCCAGATACTTCTGGCAGAGCGTGCGCACGATGAGCGCCGCGCTGGACCAGTAGAAATGCGAGCGCACGCGGTCGGAGGTGGCGGATCGCAGACGCAGCAGCGCCGCGGCGGCAATCGCCGCCGCCGAGGTATCCAGCAGTTGCCGGTTGTTCCCGGGAGCGTTGAAGTCCCAGGGGGGAACGCCATCGGGCTGCGTATTGAGGATGTAATAGCGGGCGCAGTCCTCGGCGGTTTTCAGGAAGCGTGGATCGCGGGTATATTCGTAGGCCACGGTGAATCCGTACATGGCCCATGCCAGACCTCGCGACCAGCAGGAATCGCCGCGATAGCCCTGTTGCGTGCTCTGACGAAGGAACTCGCCGCTCGAAACGTCAAAGATCCCTTCGTGCGCGGTAGATCCATCGCCCCGCACCAGGCAGCGCCGCGTCGTCAGGCAGTGCCGGATGGCGATGTCGCGCAGTCTGCGGTCGCCGGTTTCGCGCGCCGCGTAGAAGATGATGCCGACGTTCATCATGATGTCGATGAACAGCGAATCGGGGGAGATGAACGACCGCAGGTACCCGCCCTTCTCCTGGAAGCGCAGCGCCATGGTGTGCCCGGCTTCGATCAGCACCTCGTTGAGCGCGGCTTCCTTAGTGAGCTTGAACCAGCGGTGATACGTCGACAAAAAGAAGAAGCCCAGATCCTGACAATCCTTGTCCTGTTTGCGCGGCTCCAGCAGCTTCGAGTAGTGAATGGCCTGCTCGCGCCAGGGGGACGGCCCGCCGCTCTCCTGTTGCGCCCGCCTCTCGAAGATCCACATCATGCCGGGCAGAAATCCATCGCACCAGTTGGTCCATGCGGGCCCGTCGTGCTTCCAGCGCCCGTTCTTCGTGTACATGGGATAGAAATCCGGATACTTGTTGATCAGCTCGCGGACCTGGTGCTGTGCGAACCGGAACGAATCTTCGAATAAAGTGCGGTCGTCGTCGAGAAAGAACTGTAGCACTTCGGCTCCCTAGCTTCATCCTCAGTGTACGTGACCCGGAGCAGACTTGCGTACCCCCCGGCAATCTGCCAGGATCAACTTCATGGCCACGACCAAAGTCACCGTGCGCAATAACGGACCCATCCTGATCGAGGGCGACTTCGAGATTTACGACGCCGACGGCGGGCAGTACGGCCTGGCGGGCCGCAAAGTGATCGGTCTGTGCCGGTGCGGCTTTTCCGACAACAAACCATTTTGCGATGGCCATCACGGCGTGCAGGGTTTCGAGTCGCTCTGCCGCGCGTTCACTCTGCCGGAGCCCAAGCCGAAGATGTGAGCTGAAAAACCGGTACCGGAGGCGCCCTCACTCCTGCGAATTGTTCAGGTAATAGCGCACGCCCGCGTAGGGTCCCGAGAGCGTCTCCGTGAAGTACTCGTCCGACTGCGGGGAGGTCTTGAAATGGTAGATCTTCGCGCCGGCCACGAACTCCACCCTGCCGAAACGGAACGCCAGCGAGCCCTCTGCCTCCCAGATGTCGGCATGGTGCGGGATGACGAATCCGTCGGCCTTCAATTCATAGCGGAAATGCCGGAAGGGAGCCTGCTCCAACTCTCCGCCGAGCGTGGGCAGGAAAACGTTCTTCGCCTCCGCGGCGTAGTTGGTGACCGCGTTGCCGGAAACATCAGTGGTGATCGGGGCATACGGCGCCCAGATGTTGGTGTGAAACTGCAGCCACTGCATCTCCCAGAGTGTCTTGACGCGGATCTTCCGCGGATTCGCGGGGAGCGGGAACGTGAGGAAGTCCCAGGACACTTTCACGTCCTGCACCATGTATGAGGTGGAGAGAAAGTCTCCCTGGGCGAATGTCGTGCCCAGCAGGGTCAGGGCGGTGGGGGTCTCGGTTACGTTTCCCCGGCCCTGAGTTCGAAAGTAGGACATACGGATCGTGCTCTGCTTCCCCGCTGGGATGCTGAGGACTGCGCCTGGCGACTTTTTGATGATGCCCGGATAGTCGAGATCGGCGTTTGAATAGGAGGAAGATGCGCCTCCCTTCATATTGGGCGTGGTCGGGAAGAGCGTGGTCAGCCAGTAGAACGGTTCCAGAGAAATCCCGCCGTCCTCAAGGAGATAAGGACTCTGCGGCGGCGGCGCCGGCGCGGGCGGCTGAGCCTGCGTGGCCTGGGCCTGCTCCGAGGTCGGCGTCGTAACTCCTTCCTGCTGTTGCGCGTAAGCGGAGGCCATCGCTGCGATCAGGAGGGGCACACAAAGAATGCCGGAACGAGACATTAATATCATGATTGCATGGTGACGTCCCGCTGCGCCAACCGGTTTCCGCCGGCCGCCGCGGCGAACTCCTAGCGCGCCGCGCTGGTCACTTCACAGAACTTTGTTGACGGTGCGCAGAAGAACATCGGCCGCGATGGGCTTGGACAGCGTTGCGCTGGCTCCCAGATGTGTCGCCACGGTCAGGAAGCGGCCTCCGAAAGCGCCGGAGATCGCGATGATTTTCGCCTCCGGGGCCAGCCGGCGCACC
>CAYVPZ010000097.1:0-10775 GCA_964453955.1 uncultured Solibacteraceae bacterium
GTTCCGCGTTCAAGGCGATCTGACGGGGGTCGTCGGGCATGGGCATCTTCCAGCCCGGCGGCGCGGTGAGCAAAGTATTGCCGGCGCGCGTCCAGGCGCGCAGGGCCTCGCTCTGGGCCGCGTTCAGCGCGGCGGGGTCCACGTTCACGGCGAGCGTGGTTCCCGCCAGCGAGTCCCGGCCAAAACTCCGCAGCGGAACCGGCAGGACGGTGGTGTGCTTGGCCGCCAGCATGTCCATGATGCCTCCGGCGAGCAGCGCCCCGCTGTTGACGTCCTCCAGCAGCGCCAGCGTGCTCCAGGGGTGCAGGGTGCGCCACTCCGGATGGCCCGCGTAGAACGTGAGCAACTCGCCCATTTTCCGCCAGGCGTCCAGCGCCTTCGTTTCCCCGGCCAGCAGGCGCGCATTGAAGTCGTCATCGAGAGCGATTACCCAGTGCGCGCCGGCGCTCTCCGCGTCCGCGATCGCCTGCAGATATCGTTTCGGCGTGATCGCCATTCCCTGTGGCGGCGTGTTGGCGATCCATACCGGCCGCCCGCCCGCGGCCACGCGAACAAAGCGCAGGAAACCCGCGTTGGTGTCGATCCACGGCGCCCCACTCGGCGCCGACACCGCCACGCCATCCTTCTGGATCTGGACGCCCGGCCAGACGCCCTGATATGTGCCCAGCAGCGGCGTTCGCGGATCGAACCGAAGAGCGGAGCGCGAGGGCAGGCGGATGGTGAAGATGTTCGCATCCTCGATCGCCTGCACCGTGCTGTCCGGGAAATCCCCTTCCAGCACGACGCCGGTCATTTTCAGCGCCGCGGCCTGACGCGCAGCATCCAGAGCTGGCTGGCTCGGGCGGAGGACGCCCAGCGTGGCGATGCCCTGCTTGCCGGCGCTGGCGACGAACGGCCCGTCCCAGTCGCGCTGTTCCAGCAGCAGGCAGTTTACCGGGGTCTTCCGTACAAGATCGAGCGATTTCGGATCGTGCGAGTACCAGCGCGCGGGAACCCAGGAGTCAATGTTGGGCGAGGGGTCGTGCGCCGGGGCGACGAAGGCGAGCAGGAGAACAGCCGGGACCATCTACCCGCTACTGTACCGTGGCTGGCCCGGGCATCCGCGTGGCTTAGCCGTCGCCTGCCCGCTTCAGCTCGTACCCGTGATCGGCGATGCCCGCCATCAGTACCTCGGCCGCGTGCCCATGATGCGCGAAGACCTGCCGTATGAGGTCGGTCACGCTCTCGTATCCGCGCTCGTAGAAAACCAGAATCGACGGCCCCGCCCCGCTCAGGACAGATCCCAGCAGGCCCGGGGCCCGCAGCCGCAGTATCTCTTCAAGGCCAGGCACCAGCGGCGCGCGATACGGCTGATGAAAGCGGTCCTGCAGCGCGGCGGGAAACGCGCTCGTGGTTCCCGTAGCCAGGGCCGCAATCAGCAGCGCCGAGCGTTGCACGTTGAACACGGCATCCTTGCGGCTATAGGAAGCCGGCAGCACGGCGCGCGCCTGCACCGTGGGGAGAATGAAATCCGGGACCACGATGGCTATCCCATACCGCCTGGGCAGCTCCAGACGCACCGCGCGCGCCACGCCGCCGTTGTCGATCGCGCTGGCCACGATGGAACCCAGCACGCACGCCGCCACGTTGTCCGGATGTCCCTCGATGCGCGCCGCCTCGTCCAATATCCGTAGCGGCTTCCAACGCAAACCGAGCAACTGATCAGCCATCACCACGCCCGCCGTCAGCGCGGCCGCGCTCGATCCCAGCCCTTTCCCCAGCGGGATATCGTTGTCGATCTCCAGCTCCACCGGCGGCAACTCGCTGCCCGTATCCGCGGCCACGGCCAGAGCGGTCTGCCAGATGAGATTCTCCGCAGTGGTGGGAATCGATTCCGCGTCGCGCCCGAACGCCCGGATGGACAGTTGTCCGGCGCGGCGAAACTGGCACGTCAGGTAGATCTCCAGCGCCAGTCCGAGCGCATCGAACCCGGGCCCTAGATTCGCACTGGAAGCCGGCACCCGCACCTCCCACCAGGGATTCTCAGTCATTACTTTGGTTGTCCTTCGCGGCAGGAATCATATATGGACGTCACCACCTCGAGCGCGCGACAGCCTTCCTCGCCCGACGAACACGGCTGGCCGCCGCTGCGAATCGCCTCGCCGAAATCGAGGAACTGGCGCTCGAACGGCGCTAGCGAAATGGCCATCGGATCGGAGGCGCCGGAGCTGACCTCGCGCGCGAGCGGCGGCGGCTCGCCCGCGTCGTCCCGCACATCCCATGTTGTCAGCTTGTCGCCGGTGATGATGGCGGTTCCCCCGGTACCGTGAATCTCCACGCGTTCGCTGTAGCCGGGCCAGAAAGCGGTGGACGCCTGCAGGACGCCGGTGGCCCCCGAAGCATATCGCAGCACGGCCGAGACGACGTCTTCCGATTCGATGGCGTGCAGCGCGCCGAGCTGCCACATGGCGAACACCCCGGCCACCGCGCCCGCGAGGAACAGCAGGATGTCCACCTGGTGGATGGCCTGATTGATGAGAGCGCCGCCGCCCTCCCTCTGCCAGCTCCCCTTGCCGGGACGCGAATAATAGGCCTCCGAACGATACCACTTCACGTATGCGTCGGCTTGCAGAATGCGGCCCAGGCGGCCGGCCGCGATGGCCCGTTTCAGGAACTGCACGGAATCGTCAAAGCGATGCTGGCTGACCACGTGGAGCAGAATGCCCGCGCGCCGCGCCGTCTCAACCATCTCCCGCGCGGTGGCCGGATTTGTCGCCATGGGCTTCTGCACCTGAATGTGCCGGCCGGCGTTGGCGCAAATCCGCAGCGGCTGGAGGCGGAAATCCGGAAAGGTGCACACGTCCACGAAATCGAGGCGCGCATCGCGGCATACCTCTTCATACGAAGGCGCGAACTGGCAACCGTACTGTTCGGCAAAACGCCGGCCGGCCTGTTCGCTGCGGTTCGTGCAGACGATTAACTCATAGCCGATGTTCCGATACGCCGCGGCGTGCTTGTGGGCGATGGCGCCCGTACCGATGATTCCAACTCGCATGCAGGGATGTAACCATTATGTGGGACACGCGGCGCAGCCGCGTTCGGTCCTGCGTGCTACATTGAAAAAACAGCCCGGTTTTCCCCCATTTTTCCATGTCCGACGAACCCACAACCGGAGCGAGGTTCGAGCGTCTGGTGGCGCTCATGGTTCGCCTGCGCGCACCCGGCGGCTGCCCGTGGGACCGTGAGCAAACCTTCGACTCCATCAAGCCCTACACGCTGGAGGAGACCTACGAGGTACTCGACGCCATCGAACGGCGCGACTGGAGCGGCCTGGCTGAAGAGCTGGGCGACTTCCTGCTCCAGGCGGTCTTCTACGCGCAGATGGCCAGCGAAGAGGGCCGCTTCGGCATCGACGATTCGCTCGACGCGATTTGCGAGAAGCTGATCCGCCGCCACCCCCATATCTTCGCCGACGCGGTGGCGAAGACCCCGGACGACGTCAAGGTGCGATGGGATCAGATCAAGAGCGAAGAGAAGAAGCAGCGCGGCGACGCGCCCAAGCCGCTGCTGGCCTCGGTGCCGCGCAACATGCCCGCGCTGGTGGAAGCGCAGCAGATCGCCTCCAAAGCCGCCGGCGCCGGTTTCGACTGGGACAACATCGAGCAGGTGATCGCCAAGCTCGATGAAGAGCTGGAGGAGCTGCGCCGCGCGCGCGAGTCGAGCGACCCGGCGGAAATCGAGGACGAGCTGGGCGACATGCTCTTCGTCATCGTGAACATCGCGCGTTTCCTGAAGGTGGACCCCGAGCAGGCCCTGCGCCGGACCAACGCGAAATTCCGCCGCCGTTTCGGCTATGTGGAAGAGCAACTTGCCGGCCGCGGCCGCGAACTCACCGACTCCGACATCGACGAGATGGAAGAGCTGTGGCAGGAGGCCAAGCGGTCCGATGGCTGAGGTGCGCGCGCTCACCGCCCACCACGAGTTCCGTGAGGCGGTGCGGTTGCAGCGTCAGATCTGGGGCTTCGACGACATCGACGTGGTGCCCGCCCGCCTGTTCGTGGTGGCCACGAAGATAGGCGGCCAGGCGCTGGGAGCGTTCGAGGGCGAGCGCATGGTGGGGTTCTGCATCGCCCTTCCCGGCGTGAAGCGCGATGGCGCGGCCTACCTGCACAGCCACATGCTGGGCGTGCTTCCGGAGTATCGCAACGCGGGCATCGGCCGCGCGTTGAAGCTGGCGCAGCGGGAGGACGCGCTGGCCCGCGGGATCGATCTGGTGGAGTGGACTTTCGATCCGCTCGAGCTGAAGAACGCATTCTTCAATATCGAGAGGCTGGGCGCGATCGCGCGGCGCTATATACACAACCAGTACGGCGCCACCAGCAGTCCTCTGCATGGAGGGTTGCCCACGGACCGTTGCGTGGCCGAATGGTGGCTGCGCACGGAGCGGACCTCGCGCTGCCCCGCCAGCGCGCGCGTGTCCGTCCCGGCGAACGTCGCCGATCTGCGCACCGCCGATCCGGAACGCGCTCGCGCCATCCAGGCGGCCACGGGCGAGGCCCTCGAGCGCGCTTTCGCCGAAGGTCTCGCCGTCATCGGCTTTGAAATAGCGGACGAAGCCGGAACCTATTTGCTGGGCCCATGGGAATCGCAATAGACAGAATCGTACTGCGCGAGATCCGCATGCCCCTGGTTCGTCCCTTCGAAACCAGCTTCGGCCGGACCACTGAGCGCCGCATCCTGCTGGTGGAAGTCTGCGCGGACGGCCTCTCCGGATGGGGCGAGGTCACCTGCGGCGAACAGCCCTTCTACAACGAGGAGTGGACCGATTCGGCGTGGCTCATTCTGCGCGACTATTCCCGGAGTGCACCCATTCGCGGGCATCACATGGCGCGCGGAGGTCTCGAAGCGGCGCTGTGGGATCTGGAAGCGCGCCGCAATGGCGTGCCGCTGTGGAAGCAGATTGGCGGAGGAGCGCGCCGCGAAATCCCCTGCGGAGTCTCCATTGGCATTCAGGATTCCATCGACGAGCTGCTGCGCACCATTGACACCGAGCTGGCCGCCGGATACCAGCGCATCAAGATCAAGATCAAGCCGGGCTGGGACGTGAAGGTGGTCAACGAAGTCCGCAAGCGCTTCCCGCAGATTCGTCTGATGGCCGACGCCAACTCCGCCTACACGCTGGCCGACGCGGACCATCTGCGCCAGCTTGACGAGTTCTATCTCATGATGATCGAGCAGCCGCTCGCGCACGACGACATCATCGACCACGCCGAGTTGCAGGCGAAGCTGGCCACTCCCATCTGCCTCGACGAATCCATCCGCTCGGCGCACCACGCCGAACAGGCCATCCGCCTCGGCGCCTGCCACATCATCAACATCAAGCTGGGCCGCGTGGGCGGGTTCGCGGAAGCGCGCCGCATTCACGACGTCGCGGTGAAGGCCGGGATTCCCGTGTGGTGCGGCGGCATGCTGGAGACGGGCATCGGCCGCGCGCACAACATCGCGCTTTCCACGTTGCCCGGCTTCGTGCTGCCCGGCGACGTCTCGGCCAGCCGCCGCTACTGGACGCGCGAGATTATCACGCCTCCGGTGGAAGTCACCTCCACCGGCACCATTCCGGTGCGCGATGAACCCGGCTTCGGGTACGAAATCGACTACGAGTATCTGGCCAGCATCACCGTTCGGCAGGAAGCGCTCAGCCGATGAGCGCCCCGTCTCACCTGCGGCTTTACTCGCTCATCGGCGCCATGGTGACGTTCTTTTCGCTGAACTACATCGTTGCCCGGTTCGCCTTGCGCGAGTTCCCGCCCATGCAGTTGACGGCGGTGCGCAGCGCGGTGGCCGCGGCCATCCTTGTCGCCATCTGGCTCGGACGTCCGCGGCCGTCTTTGTCGCGCGGTGACGTCTTTTCTCTCGCCCTGCTCGGCATCTTCGGCATCACGCTCAACCAGCTCCTGTTCGCTTTCGGAGTGCAACGCACCAGCGTGGCCCACGCATCGCTCCTCAGCGCGATGGCTCCCATCATGGTCCTGCTCATCGCGTCGCTGATTGGCCAGGAGCGCATCACCGTTCGCAAACTCGCCGGCATGCTCATTGCCGTGGCCGGGGTGGCCATTCTGCAAATGGACCCCGGTAAGCACACCATCGCCACGCTGGCCGGCGACGTGATCATCCTTCTCAGCGCGCTGGCCATCGCCCTCTACAGCGTCCTCGGAAAGCGCGTCACCGCCCGGCACGACATCGTCACCGTGAACGCCGTTTCGTTTCTCGCCGGTTTCATCGCGCTGGCGCCCCTGCTGCTGCCGCCGCGTGGCTTCTCCTACGCCGCCGTGAGCGCCGCGGGCTGGCTGAGCCTGCTGTACATGGCCGTGTTCCCGTCGGTGCTCGGCTACCTGATCTACTGTTACGCGCTGACGTACATGCCCGCCTCGCGCGTTTCCGCGTTCGCCTATCTGCAGCCGCTGCTGGCCACCATCCTCGCGGTGCCCATACTGGGCGAGCCGGTAACTGGAACGCTGGCGGGCGGGGGCGCGCTGGTGCTGGCCGGGGTCTACGTGACGGAGCGTGGGTGATGCGCGAGTTCCTGCTACTGCTGGCGCGCAATCGCAACTACCGCTACACGTGGATGGGCCAGATTGTCAGCGAGATCGGCGACCACTTCAACAACATCGCCGTGTTCGCGCTGGCCATGGCGCTTACGCGATCGGGACTGGTGGTCACCGGCATCATGCTGGCGCGCGCCGTTCCCGCCATCACCATGGGGCCGCTGGCCGGCGTTCTGCTCGACCGTTTCGACCGCAAGCGCATCATGATCGCCAGCGACCTGATCCGCGCCGTGGTGGCGCTGGGCTTCATTCTCACGCTGGCCGGACACCGCATCTGGCTTCTCTACCTGTTCAGCGCGCTGCTCATGGTGGCCTCGCCGTTTTTCACCGCGGGCCGTTCCGCCATCCTGCCCACCATCGCCACTCGCGAGGAGCTGCACACCGCCAACTCGCTCACCCAGACCACGCAGTGGACCACGCTGATCGTCGGCACGTTTCTGGGCGCCACGGTGATTGCCATCGGATACAAATGGGCCTTCGTGTTCAACGCGCTCTCGTTCGTGTTTTCGGCGTGGGCCATTTCCAACCTGCGCGCGCCGAAACACCAGGGATTCCGGGCCGAACGCAGGGATCTGACCGAGGCCGAAGTGGTGCGGCCGTGGCATGAATACCGCGAAGGATTGCGTTACATGCGCTCGGTGCCGCTGGTGTTTGGAATCGTCATGCTGTCGGTGGGCTGGGCCTCCGGCGGGGGCGCGGCGCAGATCCTGTTCACGTTATTCGGAGAAGTGGTGTTCAACCGCGGGGCTGCGGGAATCGGCGTCATTTGGGGTTTCGCGGGCATCGGTTTGCTGTGCGGCGGCGCGTTTGGCCACTGGCTGGGCAAGCGCGTGTCCTTCGCCGGCTACAAGCTCACCATCTTCATCGGGTACCTCGTCCACGGCGTCGCTTACGTTTTGTTCAGCCAGATGCCGCGGTTCGATATGGCGCTGCTGTTCATCACCGTCTCCCGCGCCGCCATCGCCGTGAATTCGGTGTTGAACTATTCGTACCTGCTGCGCTACGTCGCCAACCAGTATCGCGGGCGCGTGTTCGCCACCATGGAGACGCTGACGTGGAGCACCATGATGTTGTCCATGACCGCGGCGGGCATAGCCTCCACGCACTACAGCCCGCGCGACATCGGCGCCGTGGCCGGCGTGCTCAGCTCGTCAACCGCGATCTTCTGGGGCTGGGCCAACTGGACCGGCCGCCTGCCCCGGCCCCAGCCGGTCGGCATCGACGCCCGCGAAGTGGAAGTCCACGGCGACCCGGTGGTGTAGAAAGGGGTCAATGCCCGGTCCGTTCGGCGCAGGCGACGAACCGACAACAAAGGCATTTCCGGCTCGCTGGCCTCGCGGTTAGGTTTCAGTTTGGGTGGAGTTTGCGCGCACGGCGATAAGACCGGACGGGTCACTCTACGATTCGGAAGCTATATATCTTACCCAGGGAGGCGCTGTTCGCTGACGTGATCGCACCAGGAGGCAGAAACCCATACTCTCCTGCGCCGATGCTGGGGAGCAGAACTTTGTACATGCGGTTCGCGATTTTCTTTCCCTCAAAAGGCAAGACATCGCGAGTGGCTCCTCCGGAGACATGCATCACTCCTCCCGTTACCGTGCGGAATTCGCGCGAATCCGAGTGCTCATGCAGGTGCAGGAGCTGATACTCGGTGATGGCGATGCCCTCCTGTGTGTAAACGAGAACCTCCACCGGCGATGTTACCGAATTGCGGCTATGCGCACCCGGGAGGCGCCCATTTACGTCGCCTTTCACGATGCCCGCTGTCGCCACGCTTTTCAATACGCCCCCGGTTTTCCAGTTTACGACCTCCGGCAACAGCTCCGTCCACGCGCCTCCTTTCTTGAAATACACGCCTACTTCAAGACCCTGAGGCACCTCGGCATTGTCGGGGGCGAGTGCGACGGCCCCATTTTTCACGGGCTCAGCGCCACCTGCCCCCTTGCTTACCATGGCCGCGAGCACGCTATCGGGGACTCCCAGTTCCTTCAGCTTCACCATGCTTTCTGCCGTCAGAGTATAGCTTCCCGGTTGACTCTGGATCATGCTCACGATGAGACTATCGCTCAGCCCGGCCTTGACCATCTTGACGACGGCGTCATTCGTCATAGTCTCTTGAGCGAAAGCCGTCAACACAAATACGAACAACCAGCAAAAGGTCTTCATCTTGATTCCATCCTGCGTGGCACTGTGTGGATTTAATTCCGGCCCCACAGATCGCCGTTATTAGGTCGACTTCGGGTCGAAGTCTATCACAAATGTGTGCGCGCCGGGTCAGTCGTTCTTCGCGTTAACGCAAGTGCGGGCGTGAAGGTCCGGGAAACGCCGCCGGCCTTCTCGGCGCTAGCGTTGGCGTGGTGAGACGTCCGGCGACGTTCATCCGGATTGCCCCTCGCCCACGTCGGCAACCCGATCAGATTTTACGGGCTCGCATCGTTCTCACCCCGCCAGCGATACCATGTGTCTATATGGTGCGATTGCAGACAACTCTGGACACGTGGAGGACCATCCGTCAGGACACCGCCCAGGCCGTGGAG
The DNA here is from genome assembly GCA_964453955.1 of uncultured Solibacteraceae bacterium. Lineage (GTDB taxonomy): Bacteria > Acidobacteriota > Terriglobia > Bryobacterales > Bryobacteraceae > CAWACP01. The sequence goes on from CAYVPZ010000097.1 coordinate 9,122, forward strand.
GATATGCCCGCCGACGCCCTCGATTTCCGGGCGGGCGACGGCCTGATGAGCTTCCGCGAAATCGCCCGGCACATCCTCAACTCCGGACATGCCATGACCGGCATCCTGCTGGAAGGGACCACCAACATGGCGGTCCCGGAGTTCCGCGACATGCTGAAAAAGCATTCGACGGCGCTTCCGGCCGAATCCGCCCCGGCGGAGCTGGCCGCCGCGCTGCGCCAGGCGCTGGACCAGCGGATTGCCGAGTTTTCCGCGCGCGACGGTGCCTTTTTCGCCGAGGAGATCACCCGCTTCGACGGCCTGCGCCTGACCCGTCTGGAGATGCTGCAGACCATCAAAGAACACGAACTGACCCACCGTTCGCAGCTTTTCATGTATCTTCGTTTGAAGGGGGTGGTTCCGCCGACAACGCGGCGGCGCGAACTGGCGGCAAAGCAGGCTGCGGGCCAGACGAAGCCCCGGTCCTGAGTGCCGCGGGACCGGAGATTTGATACATCAGAATAGGAAGGCAGGACATTCCGAGGAGGGAAGAAGCTACATGGTGAAATGCCCCGTCTGTGACGCAGCCATCGACGTCGAGGAAGATGAACTGGACGAAGGCGAAGTCATTTCCTGTGACGAGTGCGGGGCCACGTTGAACGTTGTCAGTGTCGATCCGCTCGAACTCGCGCCCGGCGACGACGACGAGGACGACGAGGACGAAGAGGACGAGGACTTCACGTTCGACGAGGACGACGAAGACGAGGACGAAGAGGAGGATGAGGACGACGACGAAGAAGAGTGGAAGTAAGGACGTTCTCGCTGCGCTTCTGGTGCTGACCCTGTGTGGTCTGGCCGCTCGCGATAAGAAGGTTGCCGAGCCTTACTCCATCGTGAGCGGAACCGTCTTTCACGAGCCCGGTCTGGCGCTGCCCGGCGCGGAGGTCACCATCCGGCCGAAGCTCGCCGACGGATCGCAGATGAAGCTGAAGATCACGCGGGAGTTTTCGGACGACCGCGGCGAATTCGCCTTTCGCGTGCCCCCCACCGCCGCGACGTACAAGGTGCGGGCCTCGGCCAAAGGGTTTCAGGCTGACGAGAAAGAGGCCGAGGTGACCGGCGAAGGCGAACGCGTGGACGTAACCTTGATGCTGGAGACCGAATCCAACCGCTAGCTGGGAGTATGATGCGCGTCGGGATCCTGCTTGCGATCACCCTGGCCTGCGCGGCGTTCGCCTTCGATGAAAGTACCGACGACGGCACGCGGACCGTACAGGGGATTGTGACCGCCGGCTCCCGCCCGGTGGATGGGGCGGTGGTGCAATTGAACGATACCCGCACCCTGCAGATGCGCAGCTTCGTCACCAAAGAAGACGGGGCCTACCACTTCGCCGGCCTGAGCACGAACGACGAGTACGAGATCCGGGCCGAGCACAACGGAACGTCCAGCGGCACAAAGCGGCTCGACGTTTACGACCAGCACAAGGTGGCGAAGATCGACCTCAAGTTGCGCAAGTAGGACTACTGCAGAAACTCGCGCCAGGCGCGGAAAGCTCCCCGGTTCCAGGCCTCGAGCGCGCGCAGCCCTTTGCGGGGGGCCGATTTGTCGGCCAGGAGCTTCAGCCCGACTCTGGCGATGTGGTCGACGTCGTCCACGCGCGCCTTCCAGCCATCC
>CAYVPZ010000098.1:0-10703 GCA_964453955.1 uncultured Solibacteraceae bacterium
CCAGTCCGCCTGCCGACGTCAAGCCGGCGCCGCCGAAGGTCCGTCCCGCGTCTCCCGCCGAAAACCGCTCAGCGAAAGTCCCCGACCGCGAATCGGCCGCCGGCCCAAAGACCGGCAACGAAAAGACCGCTGCCGAACAGACCGCCGCCCCTCGGACCGACGGAACACCCACGCACGAGCAACCCGCCGATGTACGGTCGGCCGATATCGATCAGACTCCCGAGGCGGGCGCCAATGCCGGCGCGGTGCGCGATGTGCGGCTCCAGATTGCGGGGAGCGACAACCAACGCGTGGATGTTCGCGTGATGGACCGCGGCGGCGAGCTGAGAGTCAGCGTTCGCGCGGACGATCCTTCTCTGGTCCGTTCGCTGCAGGACAACGTGGCCGAACTATCCACGCGTCTCGACCAGGCGCATTTTCAATCGGAAGTGTGGACGCCGCGCACGCAGGCGATTGCACAAACGGATTCCGCCAGCACCAATGGCCGGACTTTCTCGAACGGAGGCGAGGCCTTCGGCCGCGACAGTCAGGGCCAGCAGCAAAACGGACGGCAACAACAGCAGCCCTCGTGGGTGGACGATTTCGAGGAAAACCTGACGAGGCCCAATTCAGGGGGTACACCACAATGGCAGCAGTAGGATCCACGTTACCCGCCGCCGCGGCCACCACAGCGGCTGGCGCGACGTCTTCATCTGGCAGTTCGGTGTCGGCGGCCAGCCTGGCGTCCAGTGACGCGCTCGGCAATGAACAAACGTTCCTGCAGCTTCTGGTAGCGCAGCTCCAGAATCAGGATCCGACGAATCCGATGGATGGCACCCAGTTTGTCTCGCAGTTGGCCCAGTTCGCCCAACTGGAACAAGATATCGCGATGCGCGGGGATCTCGACAAACTCGCGGGCGCGCTGGAGGCGACCCCCGCCGGGGCCGGCACCGGTTCCACCGGCACCAGTTCCACCGGCAACAGTTCCACCAACGCCAATTCCACCAGCAGTTCCACCAGCAACAACAACGTCACGAAGTAGTCAGGAGGAAGAATATGGGATTATTCAGCTCATTTTCCGTCGCCCTTTCAGCGTTACAGGCGGAGTCGTCCGCCATCAATACCACCGGCAATAATCTGGCGAACCTGAACACCACCGGGTTCAAGGGCAGCAATATGGACTTCCTGGATATGGTGAGCCAGGCCATCGGGAGCGGGGCCTCCACGAGCGAGGGACTCGGTGTGGCTCCGCCGCTCAGCATCCAGCAATTCACGCAGGGCTCCATTCAAAGCAGCGCCAGCGCCACCGATTGCGCGATTCAGGGCAACGGTTTCTTCGTCGTGCAGAACGCGCTTGGCCAGACGCTCTACACGCGGGACGGCTCGTTTACGGTCAGCGCCAACGGCACGCTGCAGACGCAGACCGGCGAGGACGTGCAGGGCTGGTCCGCGACATCCGCCGGCCTGAACACCAACGGCCCCGTTGGAAACATCGTGGTGCCCTCCGGCACGGCTCTTTCGCCGGTGGCCACGCAGAACGCCACGCTGGCCGTCAACCTGGATGCGAACGCCAATGCGGACACCACGTCGACGTTTTCGGAACCGCTTCAGGTGTATGATTCCCTCGGCGAAGCGCACACCCTGACGGCTACATTCGTGAAGACGGGCGCGAACACGTGGACTGAAACCGTGACCATTCCCGGAGCGGACGTAGGATCCAAGACCGGCCCAACGACAGTCGGGACCCAGACCCTCACCTTCGACCCGGCTACCGGACTGCTGAAAACGCCGGCGGCGGGAACTCCCATCGCGCTTACCATCGGCGCGCTCGCCGACGGAGCGAGCTTCCCCGGGCCCATTAACCTGAGCTTGTATAACAGCAACGGAACACCGGCCATCACGCAATATGCGGAGGCTTCCGCCCTGACTTCGTCGACGCAGGATGGCAACGCCGCGGCGACAATGACTTCTCTCGCCATCATCAATGGCGGTCAGGTGCAGGCTACGTTCTCCAACGGCCAGACGGCGGTGGAAGGACAGATCGCTTTGGCCAACATTGTGAATCCCGACACCCTGCAGAACATCGGCAACAACGAGTTCATGGTGTCCGGCACCACCGCCACGCCCGTCATCGGAGTGGCGCAGACCGGCGGCCTCGGCCAGATCATGGGCAGCTCGCTCGAAGCATCCAACGTGGACATGGCCACCCAGTTCACCAACCTCATCGTGTTTCAGCGCGGCTATGAGGCCGCCACCAAGGTGATCAGCACGGCGGACACCATGTCGCAGGATTTGCTGCAACTGATTAGCTGATCGGGAGCCGACCAATGACGCCAGTGGAAGAGCTCGGGGATCTGGCCGGCGTGCCGCTCGAGGTGGAAGCGGTGCTGGACCGCCGCGTGATCACGGTGAGCGACATTCTCGGGCTCGAACCCGGCAGCCTGATCCGCATGGACCGGTCGGCGGGGGAGAACATCGACCTTTACATCGGCGGCGCCCATGTCGCCTTCGGCGAGGTGATGGTGATGGAGAACATGATGTGCGTGCGGGTGACGGATTTCCGCGATCGCGAATGACGCGCGTCAAATACCAGGAGAATAGAGAGCATGGTCCAACAAACTCTTGCCGTCTTCCTGGTATTGGCGCTGCTGGTTCTGGCTTTGTGGTTCCTGCGCCGGAAAGGACTCGCAAAGATGAACCTCGCCGTGGGCGGACGCCGCACGGCTGCCGGACGAATCCAGGTGGTGGACCGGAAACCGCTCACCGCCAGCCATTCTCTGCACCTGGTGCGCGTGCAGGATCGCCTGATCCTGGTCGGCATTTCGCCCGGAAGTTGTCAGACGCTGCACACCTTTGTGGCGGAGCCGGAAACCCCGGAGCCGCCGGGGAGTAATGGATGAATTTATTTTTCGGCCCGATCCTCGCCTTTGCGGCAACGCCGCCGGCCGACGGGCTGCTCAATTCCATCGGCGTGAGCGCCGCTAACAGCGGCCACGGCGTCACCCTCAGCGTGCCCATGCAAATCGCGCTGGGTCTGACGCTGCTGACCATTCTTCCCGCGGCGGTGATGTGCATCACGCCGTTCCTGCGCATCATCGTGGTGCTGCACTTTCTGCGGCAGGCGCTCGGAACGCAGACCGCGCCCTCCAATCAGGTGCTCCTCGGGCTCGCGCTTTTCCTGGCCATGCTGATTGTCCAGCCGGTGGCCGCGGACATTTACACGCAGGCCTGGGAACCGCTGGAGAAGGGTCAGATCACCGCCGACCAGGCGTTTGACCAGGGCGCCGTTCCCCTGCGCAAATTCATGGTGCGCTTCGCCCGCGAGAAGGACATCCGTCTGTTTGTCGAGATTTCGAAGGAGCCGCCACCGCGCAACCCGGCCGATATCAGCCTGAAGGTCCTGATTCCCGCTTACATCCTCTCCGAGCTCAAGGCCGGCTTTCAGATTGGCGCGGTGCTGTACCTTCCCTTTCTGGTAATCGACCTGGTGGTGGCTTCGGTGACCCTCTCCCTCGGCATGATGCAATTGCCGCCGGTAATGGTTTCCGCGCCCTTCAAGATTCTGCTGTTCGTTCTCGTGGACGGATGGAACCTGGTGGTCGGTTCGTTGATGAAGAGCTTTTACACATGACGCCGCAAATGGTGGTTCACATAATTGGCGAGGCCATGTTGGCGGCCTTCTGGCTGGCGGCGCCGCTGCTGGTGATCGGCTTCGCGGTGGGAGTGTTCATCAACCTCATCCAGATCGCCACTTCGATGCAGGACACGGTGTTCAGCACTGTGCCGCGTCTGGCCGCGTTTCTCTTCGGCTTCCTGCTATTGATGCCATGGATGCTCCACCGCGCCACCAGCTACGCCTTCTCCATTTTCAGCGATCTGGCCCGGTATGCACGCTAACCTGACCCTTTCGGCATCCACCTTGTTCGCGTTTCTGCTGGTGCTGGGCCGTCTGGTGGGCACGTTTTCGTTCGTTCCGTTCCCCGGCGCGCAGGCTGGCCCGGCCACCGCGCGCGTGGTGCTCGCGGTGGCCTGCACCATGGCCCTGTTTCCGCGCTGGCCAGTGGTGGATGTGGCTGCGGCCGGCCCCGCACAGATGATCCTTTGGCTGCTTTCGGAAGCGGCCCTGGGAACCGGCATCGGCCTGCTGGTGAGTTTCGTCGGGGAAGCGCTCAGCGTGGGCTGGCAGATGCTGAGCCTGCAGGCTGGCTATGGATACGCTTCGGTGGTGGATCCCAATACGCAGGCCGATTCGGGAATCCTCGCCATGATCGCCCAGATCACCGCCGGCCTGCTGTTCTTCGCCTCGGGGCTGGACCGCCGCGTCATCCTCGCCTTCGCCCTGAGTCTCGACCGCTACCCTCCGGGCAGCTTCAACCTCAGCCGGGGCATGGCCGAGAGCGTGATTCAGGCCGGTTCGAACATTTTTTCCGTCGGTCTGCGACTGGCCTTACCGGTGATCGGCCTGCTCCTGATGACCGACGTCTCGCTGGCGCTGCTGGGGCGCATCAACGCGCAACTGCAACTGGTGCAGCAGGCGTTCTCCGCCAAGATGCTGCTGACGCTGGTGGCGCTCTCAGCCATCCTGATCGTGGTCCCCTCGCTCTACGAAGCCTTTGCGGCACAGGTGTTCGATGCCATTCGGGACCATTTCCTGCGGTGAACGGGGGTGTCCGGGTTTACGGACACGCGGTGACAGCCGCGTTCCGGCTTGCACTCGACCAAATCCACTCAACGCGAGACGCGCACAGCCCCGCTTTCACCGGGTTCTGTTCGATATAGCGCGTGGTGCGCTGTTCCTCGACTCTGTCTCGAATCCAACGGTTGAATTAGTCCCGAGCCCAGAACTTCTCGCCAGTCCGCTTCAGCAACCGACCGACCACCTGGGCCAGATCCCCATGTGGGCGCAGCACCACGTGAACATGGTTCGGCATCAAAACCCATGTACCGAGTTCATATTGGCCGATGGCCTCGCCATCGAGCAGCGCCTTCACGACGGCTTCGGCGACCTTCGGCAGCGCCAGCCATCGCGGACCCGTGGCGACGGCATCAAGCAGACGGTCGGCCATTACGAACTTAGCTCCTTCGCTGGTCCAGCGATCGGCAATCACGTTCACGGGGAGCGATCGAGCGAGACGCCACGTGAGGAAGTACGCAGCGCCTTCCCGCGGCCAGTGTGGAAGACGGCGGTGAAATCCGGACATAGACACATGGTGGCCGGGGAGGTCTGGATTCTCCCTGGAAGAACGCGGCTGTCGCCGCGTGTCCCCTGCGGCGACAGCCGAGTTTACCCGGAGGCAACCGATGGCCGGCGATAACTCCAGCAAAACCGAGAAGCCCACACCACAACGCCTGAAGAAGGCGCGGGAGGAGGGTCAGTTCCTCTCCGCCCGCGAATTTGTGTCGGCCCTGCAGTTTGTCGCGCTGCTGATCATCCTGGCCAACTGGCTTCCCGCATGGGAGGCGCGGATCGAGCTGTCGGCGCGAACGCTCTTCCAGCGGGCCTTCGGAGGCGACATCGGCACCGAAGAGTGGCCCGTGCTGATCCGCACGCTGTTCAGCGACACGCTGATTCCCATTGCCGAGGCGGGCGGCCTGCTGCTGCTGATCACCATCGGCCTCCAGCTCGGCCTCACGAAATTCGGCTTTAGTCTGGGCCGCCTGGCCCCAAAGTTCGACCGCTTCAACCCGGTCTCGCGCCTCAGCCAACTGCCCAAACAGAACATGTGGTCGCTGTTCGAGGCCATCATGCTGCTGGGGGTGGTCGGGCTGTCCGTACAGTCGATCGCCCGCGACAACGTGGCGACGTTCCTGCGCCTCCCGTTGCAGAGCGTGCACGTGGCCACCGCGCAGGTGTCCAGTGTCCTTCAGAACGTGCTGTGGAAGGCCGCCGGTGTCTTCGTGGCGTTCGGCGCGGTGGACCTGTTCCGCCAATACCGCAAACATATGTCCGGTCTGCGCATGAGCAGGCAGGAGATCCGCGACGAAATGAAGCGCCAGGAAGGAGACCCCTACATCAAGGCGCGAGTCCGCCGTCTGCGCCGCGCCCTGCTGCGCCGGCAGATGATGAAGGAGGTCCCCAAAGCCACCGCCGTCCTGGTGAACCCCACGCACTACGCCGTGGCCATCCGTTACGACATGGACACCATGGCCTGCCCCATGGTGGTGGCCAAGGGACGAAACTGGCTGGCTCTGCGGATTCGCCAGATCGCCACCGAGCACCAGGTCCCCATCGTCGAGAACCCGCCGCTGGCGCGCGCCCTGTATCAGGCCGCCGATGTGGGACAGGCCATCCCGCAGGAGTTCTACCGGGCCATCGCCGAAATCCTCGCCTACGTGTACAAGCTGATGGGCCATAACGTGCCTGCGTAATTGCGCATTCATGGCCACGCAGTCTCGCATCATCCCTGCCCCCAAAACCGAAGGAATCTTCGGCAGCAAGCTGACCACGTCGCAACTCAGCGAACTGGCCGTGCCCATCGCGGTGCTGGGCATTGTGGTGGCCCTCATCACGCCCATGCCGCCGTTCATGCTGGACGTGCTGATCGTTCTCGACATCACCATGTCGGTCATCGTCCTGATGGTGGCCATGTACATTCTGAAGCCGGTGGATTTCAGCGTGTTCCCCACCACGCTGTTGCTGCTGACTTTGTTCCGGCTCTCGCTGAACGTGAGTTCGGCGCGCCTGATTCTGCTGAATGGAAACACCGGCACCTCCGCCGCCGGACAAGTGATCGAATCGTTCGGCAATTTCGTGGTGGGCGGGAATTACATTATCGGCGCGGTGATCTTCCTGGTGCTCATCGCCATCCAGTACGTGGTCATCAATCACGGCGCGGTGCGCATCTCGGAAGTGGCCGCCCGCTTCACTTTGGACGCTCTTCCCGGCAAGCAGATGTCCATCGACGCGGACCTCAACGCCGGCCTGATCAACGAAACCGAAGCGCGCCAGCGGCGCAAGCAACTGGCCAGCGAGGCGGAGTTCTACGGGGCCATGGACGGCGCCTCGCGCTTCACGCAGCGTGACGCCCTCGCCTCCATTCTGATTACCGGCATCAACATCGTGGCCGGATTCCTGATTGGCGTGTTCCAGCACGACATGGAACTGCGCCACGCCATCCAAACCTACACCGTTCTGACCATCGGCGACGGCCTGGTGACGGTGATTCCGGCCCTGATGATCTCGGTTTCGGGCGGCCTCATCGTGACGAGGGCCAGTTCCGACGCCCGCGTCGGGGTGGAGTTCCAAAAGCAGTTGTTCGGCAAAACACAGCCGCTGTTCCTGTCCAGCGGCGTGCTGCTGGCGCTGTCGGCGTTCCCGGGCTTGCCCACCATCCCCTTCCTCGTCATGGGCGGTGGACTGGGCGCGGTGGCCTGGCTGAAGCGTCAAAAAACTGACGCTTCCGTTAAGCAACAGACGCTGGCGGCCCCGGTTACCACAAAAGAGAACCTCGAAACCATGCTCCGGGTGGAGCCGGTTTCCATCGAAGTCGGCCTTGGCCTGGCCGGCCTGGTGGCCGGCGGCGCCAACTCGCCTCTGCTGCAGAGGGTGGCGGGGATTCGCAAGCAACTGGTTACCAGTCTGGGGTACCTGCTCCCGCCGGTGCGGGTGACCGACAACCTGTCGCTTCGCTCCCGCGAGTACGTGATCCTGCTGAAGGGTACCGAGCTGTCGCGCTACGAACTGCTGCCCGGCAGCGAGCTGGCCATTCCCACCGCCAAAGCCGACAAGTCTTTCCAGGGCCAGCAGACGAAAGAACCCGCGTTCGGCCTGCCCGCTCTATGGGTGCCCAGCGATCGCGTGGATGCCGCGCGCACCGCCGGCTACACCGTGGTGGATGCAGTCAACATCCTGGGCACGCACTTTTCGGAGACCATTCGCCGATACGCTCATGAACTGCTGTCCCGCCAGGACGCCAAGGCGTTCTGCGATCGGGTGGCCCAGGAGAATCCGAAGGTGGTGGAGGATCTGGTCCCGAAGTTGCTCTCACTCGCCGTAGTTCAGCGAGTATTGCAGAACCTGCTGCGCGAGCGGGTTTCGATTCGCGATGGCGTTTCGATTCTCGAAGCGCTCGGGGAAGCGGCGCCTACCAGCAAAAACCCGGTGCTGCTTACCGAGTATGTGCGGCAGTCCATTCGAAGGACGGTCGTGAAACCATACCTCAACCAGAAAGGCGAGCTGCCCGCCTGGCTGCTGGACGCCTCGGTGGAGCAGATGGTGGAAGGCGCGGTTCAGCATACCGAGCAGAACAGCATCCTGGCGCTCTCGCCGCAGGTGGTTCGCGACATTCTGAACCGCATCGAGCACAAAGTGGTGAAGCCCGAAATGCCCGTCGCCGTGATCACCAGCTCCGGCGCGCGCTATTTCCTCCGCCAGATCGTCGAGCCCTCCATAGGCAACCTGTTTTTCCTCTCGCACAACGAAGTTCCCGCCGGGGTCAAGGTGCTTTCGCTGGGGGTGATCTGAGGTTCCCATGAGAATCAAGTCGTACTTCGCGGAATCGGTGGAAGAGGCCGTGGATAAGGCCCGGATCGAGCTGGGACCCGAGGCCATGCTCATGAACTCCAAGGTCACCGAACCCGAGCTCCGCCATTTGGGCCGCTATGAAGTGGTATTCGGGCTGGCCTTCCCGGACGCCGTTCCCGCCGGGCCGCAGACGTCCCCCGCTCTTCCCGCTCCCAATGGCCGGCCGGATACTCTGTCGCAGGAAATCGCCGAACTGCGCAAGCAGATTGAGACGGTGCGGCGCTCGATGTCGCGGCAGAGCTTCCATATGCGCTGGACCGCACCCGGCGCCGCCCCCGAGCTGGGCGAACTGTTCATGCGCCTGCTCAACGCCGACTTCAGCGACGAGTGCGCGCACGAGCTGGTGCAGGCGGTGGAGACGCAGGTGAGCGGGAAACGCGCCGCCAACACCGAGATTGGTCCGGCCACACTGGAGACGGCCATCGCCGCCGAGATCGGATCGCGTTTCAAGACTGCGCCCGGTTTGGGAGTTCCTGGCACGGACCGGCGGGTGACGGCACTGGTGGGACCTCCCGGTTCCGGCAAGACCACCACCATCGTCAAGCTCGCGCTGAAGTACGGGCTCACCAGTCGCCGGCCCTTGCAGATCCTGTCCACCGATACGTGCCGGGTGGCTGCCTCCGAGCAATTGCGCGCCTACGCCTCCATCATCGGCATCGCCTTTCAGACCGTGGAGACCATGGCTGGTCTGGCCCAGGCGTTGGAGGAGGCGAGCGGCAAGGATCTGGTGCTGATCGACACGCCCGGGTTCGGGCCGGCGGAGACGGATGAGGCGGCCGAACTGGCGCTGTTCCTGTCCCGCCACCGCTTGATCGAAGTGCAATTGGTGATGCCCGCGACCATGCGGGCGGCGGCGTTGTCGCGAGTCACCGAACGGTTTTCCATGTTTCAGCCGGCCCGGCTCCTGTTCACCAATCTCGATGACGGGGGCGGTTGTGGCGGCATCGTGGAGCAGGCCATCCGCACGGGGTTGCCGCTCTCCTATCTTGGTTGCGGTCAGCAGATTCCCGAGGACCTCATGGAGGCTTCGAAGGATCAGTTGATCCGAAAGGTGTTCGAACGATGGCAGGAGCCAGCGCTGACAGCAGCCTGAGTAGTCAACAGGAACCGGACATGTTTGGTTACGCCACGCAGACGGAACGATCGCCCGAAGAGCGCGAACGCCTCATCCTGGAGCACATGGCTCAGGTGAACTGGATCGCTTCGCGCATTCAGGAGAAGTTGCCGCCAAACATTCAGATCGAGGACCTCATTTCGGCCGGCATCATTGGCCTGATCGCCGCGATCGACAATTTCGATCCCGGTCACAACGCCACCCTGAGGACCTATGCCGAGTACAAGATCCGCGGCGCGATTCTGGACAGCATCCGCGGACTCGACGGCATTCCCACGCACAAACGCAAACGCGTGAAGGTGCTGGAGGCGGCCATCTCCAACGCCGAGCAGCGCCTCAAGTGCGCCCCCAACGAGGAAGAGATCGCCGCCGAGCTGGGAGTGACGGTGGCCGAATACCAGCAATGGCTGGTGGATCTTCGCGGCGTGTCCCTGGGCAGTCTGGATATCATCGAGGACGGCGAGGAGATCAGCCTCCTGAAATTCATTGCCGGCGACGAGCAGGAATCGCCCGCGCGGATACTCGAGCGCTCCGAGCTGGAGCGCGTGATCGTGGAAGGCATCAACAAGATGCCCGAAAACGAGCGCACCGTGCTCAGCCTCTACTACCGGGAAGAGTTGAATCTGCGCGAGATCGCGCCCATTATGAACCTCCATGTCACGCGCGTATCGCAGCTGCGCCTGCAGGGCATTCTGCGGCTGCGCGCGTATATCGAGAAGAAGTGGCCAAGCCGGAAGGGAATCTACTAACGTCATGAGCGGTCCCGAACGAACGCAGCTTGCCGCCGAACTCGCGCGGGAATGGACTTCGCGCCTGCGCGCCGCCGTGGAAATGATGGCGCAAAAGCCGCTCACGGTAAGCGATTCGCCGGCGAATGCGGAGGAGGAGGCGCTGGCCGCCGAAATGCCTTCGCTGGCCTACTCCTTCAGCCACGCCGCGAACGCACCGTTGCGCGTTTCCACGCCCCGGGAGACCAGCGCGGGAGTATCCAAGGTAGTTCTCGCCGCCAGCGGCATCGAGGAATTCGACGAAGCTCTCCTGAGGGAGACGTGGCAGGAGATCCTGGCGCAGGCGGCCAGTGGACTG
>CAYVPZ010000099.1:0-10673 GCA_964453955.1 uncultured Solibacteraceae bacterium
CGTAGCCCGTCAGCCGTTGCTGGTTCGCGCGCAAATCGGCTCGCGTGTTGTAGGCGCGCACACCGGCCACAATTGCGTCGAACCGGCCCAGATCGCCGCGCGCCAGATCGTCGGCGCCAAGCAGCGTCACGGTGCTGCCCATCTGCCGCAGCGCATCGGGCACCTCGTCGCCCGCGCCCATCACGTAGCCGACATTCCTCGCCAGGTTTCGAACGTCCACGCGCACCAGCTTCACCGCCGCCTGCGGAAACAGGAACTGCGGCGGAATGTGCGGATAGTCGATGAGCTCGGTGGCCACCACGATTTCCGAGCCGCCGGCGCGCACCTCGGCCGTCGAGCGCGTCTGTTCTTGCGCCGATGGCGGCGAAACCTCGAAACTGGCGCTGGTTTCCTCGCCTTTCTTCAGCAGGAACGGCGCGGACTTCGGCGCCGTCTTCCACGAACCCGGCAGACGCGCCTCTCCCCTCTCCGGCTGCACCGCTTTGAGATCGATAGCCACGCGCCGGGGTGCGTCATCGGCGAAGATAACGGACGACTCGGGAACCTTGATTTCTACCGCGGGCACCACCGCCAGCGGACGCCAGCGCTCGCCCAGCAATCGGTCCACCCATCGATAAACCACCGGGCGATCCAGCTCGATGCGCGCGCCGGCGACATCGAACTCGACGCGCTTGGAGATCAGCGGCGCGTTTTCGGGAGTGCCAATCAGGCTCGGATCGCCGACCTCGTACGAATCGCCGTGTTTCGGCTGCAACAGCCAGTAGGGCGCCGAGTAGCCGGCGTTTTGCGGGATGGTCTCCTCCGAGGTCAGATGGGCCGGCTGGTTCGGCTCTATCTTGTTGAAAGCAGGACTGCCGATCGCCAGCGGGCCGCGGTTGACCGCGGTCAGGGTCACCTTCACATTTCCGCCGGGTAAAATTGCGTACTCGTCTGCCGTCGCGTCCACCCACAACCCGGCACACAGGGCGATAGCTTCGTCCAGATCTCGTTTCTTCCGTTGGAGTAATGGATCATTACCGGGCGGCATGAGTCGCTTTGCCTCGGTGAGCAGCGGTACTACTTTTTCGGGATGGGCGGGCTCCAGCGTCTGCCACGCTTTTGTGAGCAGGTCGCCCACGGACTGTCCGCCGGGGAACCGGTTCCACGTGGTATCCACGCCGTCGAAGATGCCCTTGTGCGCGGGCTCGCCCGCAACCACAGTCAGGGCATCGACATTCGATCCCTGCCGCTCCGGCGAACCCATGCCCTGGCTGCGGTGCATGCTGCGGCTCATGCCGGCGATTTCGAGATAGGAATAGCCCAGCACCGGGTTCCAGGAGCCGTCGTCAATCTCGATCCGGCCGGGAGCTTTGGCGTTCTCGTCCTGCTGCTCGCGGGTGAAGCCAAACATGTTCCACAGCACCCGCTTCGCCTGCCAGGGCGGACCACACTCGGGGAATTGCTTCGCGTCGGCGGCGGCGAAAAACGCCTCTTTGCCCAGAATCGCCGAGGCCTGGTGGTGGCCATGACCGTCGCGAGGCGTGCCGGAAAAACGCAGCACGATCACATCCGGGCGAAACCGGCGGATCACCCGCACAATGTCGCTGAGCGTGCGTTCCCTGCCCCATTTCTGGAAGGACTCGTCGGCGGTTTTGGAAAACCCGAAGTCGACGGCGCGCGTGAAAAACTGCTCGGCGCCATCCACCCGGCGTGCGGCGAGCAGCTCTTCGGTGCGAATAACGCCCAGTGCGTCGCCCTGCTCCGGTCCGAGGAGGTTCTGCCCGCCTTCGCCGCGGGTCAGCGAGAGATACGCGGTGCGAACGCATGATCCACGAGCAAAATACGCCAGCAGCGCCGTGTTCTCGTCGTCGGGATGGGCGGCAATCATGAGCACGCTGCCGGTGTTCGAGAGGCTGTGCAGCGACTCGTACACGCGGGCGTAGCCGGACAGCTCGCGCTGGGCAAAAGCGGGGGCAGCCAGCAGAATCAGGCAGGCCGCGAGGTTCTCACAAATGTTACGTTTCGTCACAATCCTGAATCTACGAGGAGAGCATGCGCCGATACTACGATGCAACTGGCCCCCGGCGGGATGGGTCCAATATTCATAACCGTCGGGTACAATTGGGTTAATGGGCAACATCGCCTCCGCTCCACCGACCCGCATTCTGGTTGCGGACGATGAAGAGAGCCAGAGAATCGGCCTTACCAGCATGATTCAGTCCTGGGGCTTCGCGGTGGAGTCGGCCGCGGACGGTCAGGAGGCCCTGGACAAGCTGAGTGCGATGCCCGTACATGTGCTGGTGACTGACCTCATGATGCCACGCATGGACGGGTTCGAATTGCTCAAGCGCCTGAACACCCAGGGCGGCGCGCCTCCGGCCATTGTGCTCACCGCCTTTGGCAATATCGAGACGGCCATCCAGACCATCCACGACCTGGGCGCCTTCTGGTTCCTCGAAAAACCAATCCAGCCCAGCGCGCTGCGCATCCTGCTGGAGCGCGCGGCGTCGCAGAGCCGGCTGGCCGAAGAGACCGAGCGGCTGCAGCGGGAGTTGCAGTACAAGGGCGTGCTGGTCGACCTGATTGGCTCCTGCCCGCCGATGCAGCAGGTGTTTTCGCTCCTGCGCCAGGTGGCGCCATCGAAGGCGGCGGTGCTGGTAACCGGCGAAAGCGGGACCGGCAAGGAACTGGTGGCGCGCGCCGTCCATCACCTGAGCCCGCGGCGCAACGGTCCGTTCGTGGCCATCAACTGCGCGGCCATGCCCGAGACGCTGATGGAAAGCGAGTTGTTCGGGCACGAGAAGGGCGCCTTCACGGGAGCGGTGGAGCGGCGGGCGGGGTGCTTCGAACTGGCGCAGCACGGCACCCTGCTGCTGGACGAGCTGGCGGAGATGCCGGTGGGAACGCAGGCCAAGCTGTTGCGCGTTCTGGAGGACTCGCATGTGCGGCGGCTGGGCGGCAAGAGCGAGATCGCCGTCGACGTTCGCATCATCGCTTCCACCAACCGGAACCTCGAGGAAGTGTTGCGCAAGGGAGAATTGCGCGAGGATCTGTTCTACCGCCTGAATGTGTTCCAGGTGACCCTGCCTCCGTTGCGCGAGAGGGATGGAGACATCCCGCTGCTGGTGGAGGCGCTCATCGGCACGCTGAACCGGAAGCACGGCTGCCGGGTGGTGGACATCGGCGGCGACGTGCTGGATTTGTTCCGCCGGCACACCTGGCCGGGCAACGTGCGCGAGTTGCGCAACGTGCTGGAGCGGGCGGTGATCCTGGCCGGCGAAGGCGCCATCGGCACGCAACACCTGCCGCGGGATTTCGGCGCGCCCTCGGGCGCCCACCCCGCGCCGCCGCCGCCGCTGGACGTGGACAGCGTGCGGCTACCGGTGGGAACCACGGTGGGCGAGGCCGAGAAGGCGCTGGTCCTAATGACGCTGCAGCACACGAAGAATAACAAGACTCGCGCCGCCGAGATCCTGGGGATCAGCCTGAAAACGCTGTTCAACAAGCTGAAGGAGTACGGCGCGGCGGCGGACGACGAAGCGGCCTCATCCTCGTGATGTCGTTGAAGACCAGAATCCGCCTTTCCGTCGCGGCTCTGGTCGCCGTGGTGGTGGTTCTCGTCTCCGTGGTCTACCTCTACGATTTCACCGGCAGCGCCATCGACAGCGCGTCCGACAGCGCGAAACAGATTGGCAGCGAAGTGGCCGGCTACGTGGTGGAACGCGTGGACCAGAGTCTGCGCGCCCAGGCGGAGGGGCTCCCCAGCGACCAGCCGATGCGCGAGCGGGTGGCCGGCATCATCCGGACGGACCGGCTGATTCCGCAGATGCTCACGCGCAGCGTCAGCACCAGCCCCGCCGTACTGGACATCATCGTCTTCGGCCCCGACGGCCGCATGCTTACCTCGTTCACGGGCGCTTTTGTCTCCGGCATTTCCCGCTACAAGTCGTTCGACGCCTGGAGAAAAGGACCGCCCCTGCGCAACCTCTGGCAGCTTTTCAACGAGAAGGAGAACTACGCCATCCAGATTCCGATAGCGGCAATGGGCGACAAAACTCCGCAGTTCACGGTGCTGGTGGTGGTGCGTTCGTCGCTGATTCGCCACGCGCTGGCGCCCGCTTTCGCGAACCTTGGATACGGTTTTCTGATCGCCCTCACCGTATCGCTGGCGCTGGCGTGGCTGGTGCCGGTGCTGGCCCTGCGGCCGCTGGCGCGGGTGAGCCGGACCATCGACCTGATCAGCCAGGGCGAGCTGCCGGAGAGCCCGGAGACCGCGGCCCGCCGGGAATCGCGCGAATATGCCGACGTGCAGTCGAAACTGAACCTGCTGGGCCAGCAATTTCACGGCGCGCGCCGCGATGCGCTGGAGCTGCGCAACAACATCGAGGAACTGCTGGAGCGTCTGGAAGAAGTGGTGATGCTGTTCGACGCGCAGGGGCGCGCGGTGATGGCCGGCCGCCCCGCCGAGCAGTTGCTGGGGCTGCCGCGCGACGAAATACTGGGCCGCGGCATTGTGGAGTTGTTCCCGCTCGACCAAAGCGCCGGAACAGCCATCCGGGAGGCCCTTGAACGGAACGAACCCCTGCGCGACCGGGTGGTCTATATGGAGGTTCCCGAGCACGGCCGCCGGCGTCTCATGCTCAGCGTGGAACTGCTCTCGCGTGGCCCGGGCGGCCCGTCGATCGGCACGCTGGTCCGGTTCCGCGATCCGGAAACACGCAAACAACTGGAGTCGCACCTCGACCTTTCGTCGCGGCTGGCCGCGATCAGCCGCCTGACCAGCGGCGTGGCGCACGAGATCAAGAATCCGCTGAATGCCATCGCGCTGCACATTGAGGTGCTGCGGACCAGGCTGGACGCACCCGAGCCGGAGATCGAGCTGATCACCCGCGAAATCCGCCGCCTCGACCATGTGGTCCGGACGTTCCTGAACTTCAACAAGCCTCTCGAACTCGAACTAACCGGCATGAATTTGCCGGACGTGGTCCGGGAACTGGCCGGCTTCATCGCGCCCGATGCCGAAGCCCGGCACATCGTCGTGGATACGGAGCTATCCGAGGACGTGTGGATCAAGGGCGATCCCAAACTGCTGCGCCAGGCGATTCTGAACGTGATCGTCAATGCCCTCGACGCCATGGACCAGCCGGGGCGCCTGGGTCTCCGCGTGGAGAGCTGCGACGGCGAGTGCGTGCTGACGGTTTCCGACACCGGGCCCGGAATACCGGACGCGATCCGCGACCGCATCTTCGACCTGTACTTCAGCACCAAGCGGGACGGCTCGGGCATCGGCCTGGCCCTGACCTTCCGGATGATGCAATTACACGGTGGTACAATCGACTTCGACAGCGAGCCGGGGAACGGCACATCGTTCCGGCTCCGTTTTCCGGAAGCCGCCCATATGGGCCAGAGGCGGCTGGTGTTATCCCAGACAGGCTTTTGAGGACCTCGCGTCAGACGGACTCCGCCGGGCGCCGCAAAACCAGTGCCAGCCGAAACAGCCAGCGAACGTGCCGGAAGCCGACCCGCTTGCTCACGCAGGCCGAAATCGGCGCGTTCCTCCCTCGTGCCGGGGCCGCGCCCATGACCGCCCGTCCAAACGGGTTTGCCGCGCTCGCCATCTGTGCCGCCGTCGCCTGCTGCTCCTGCCAGCACAAGAAACCGGCGCCGCCGGTGATGGTTCCACCCAAGGCAACCGCAAAAGCGCCGGCGAAGCCGCCCCCGCCGCCACCCCCGCCGCCCGAGCTCCCGCCGGGACAAAGCAGCCCCGCGGTGACGCCTCCGCCCGCTGTGCAGGAAACAAAGTTGCCGGGGCCACCGAAAAAGAAGCCCAAGAAAACAAAGAAGCCTCGCAAACCTGATACGTCCGCGACGCAGAGCGCCGAGGCGCCAGGGACCGTCCCCGCCACGCCGGCGTCCCCTCCGCAGGAAACGCCGCCGTCTTCGGTTCCCCAGCTTGGTCAGATGCTAACCGACCAGCAGCGGCGGGACTACGAGGCGCGCATTCATGACGCTCTGGAACGCGCCCAGTCCAATCTCAGCAAGGCGCGCGCCAACGCCCGGCTGAACGAGGCGCAACAGCGGATGGCGGCCCAGGTGGAGACTTTCATCGCGCAGGCGGAAGAGCGCAGGAAAACGGACCTGGTGTCCGCTCGGAGTCTGGCCGAGCGCGCCGATCTGCTGGCCCGCGATCTCGCGGAGAGCCTGCGGTAGTCACCGTTCGTCCACTGTCGCCCGGCTACGCGCCGCCGCGCTCGGGTGTCAGCGCCTCGCAGGCGGCTTTGGCGGTGTTGACGTGGATGGTGACGGTGTCGTTGGTGTCCCAGGCGTAACCGCCGGCCAGGCCGATGGCCACGGGTACCCCGGCTTCCCGCGCACGCCGCAGCACCACGGTGTCGCGCTGTTTCAGTCCTCCCACGGTGAGCGACAGGCCGCCGAGCTGGTCTTCCCGGTAGGGGTCGGCGCCGGCGATGTACATCAGCAGGTTGGGATGGAAGGCGCGGAATCCGCGGTCGAGCGCGTCCTCGAGGAAGGCAAGGTATTCGCGGTCGGCGGTGCGGTCGGCGAGATCGACATCGATGTTCGAGGGAGGTTTCTCGCTGGGGTAATTGTGCAACTGGTGCAGGGAAATGGTGAATACGGTTTCGTCGGCGGCGAAGATGCCGGCCGTGCCGTTGCCGTGGTGCACGTCGCAATCCACCACCATGGCGGTGCGGATGGCACGTTCCGCCTGCAGTTTGCGGATGGCCACGGCCACGTCATGGATGGCGCAGAATCCCTCGCCATGATCGGGAAAGGCATGATGAAAGCCGCCGCCGATATTGAAGCCGATTCCATCCAGAAGCGCGTGGCGGGCGGCCAGAATGGACCCGCCGGCGGCCAGCCAGAATGCTTCCACCATCTGGCGGGAGTAGGGGATCTCCAATTTTAGAAGCTCCGCATACCCCAGCGTGCCGGTCTTCAGGCGGTGCACCCAGCCGTGGTCGTGAACGCGGAGAACGTCCTCGTCGGTGGCTGGATCGGGCTGCACGAAATCGGCTTCCTCGGCGAAGCGCTCGAACAGCATGCGGTCGTGGATCAACCGGAACTTTTTCGAGGGAAAGACGTGATCGCCGAGATTGAGATCGTAGCCAGGGTGCCAGACAAGTTTGAAAGGAAGCATCGGCGGATGCCCTGCGCAGCCGTTCGCTGAAAGGCCATCATAGCAGCCGCCTGAGGCGGCTTCGTTCAGTTGTTGTTCGTTACTTCCAGGACGCTGGCAACGGCGCTCACCGCACGCCGGACGTCCTCATCGCTCGTCCGCCAGTTGCACACGCTGACGCGCATTGCGCGCATGCCGCGCCAGGTGGTCCCCGCGAAGAACGCTTCGCCGGTGGCGGCAATGGCGGCGATCACCCGATCCGTCCGGCGGTCGTGATCCACGCCGTGTGGATCGAGGAAACGCACCAGCCCCTGATTGATCGAAGGACGCCAAAGCACTTCCGCGCCGGGCAGACATCCGATGCCGTCGACGATGGCGCGAGCGTGATCGCAACAATGTTCGATCAGCGCGGCAACGCCGCAGCGGCCCAATTCCCGCAGCGCCGCGTAGGTGGAGAACCCGCGGGCGCGCCGGGACCATTCCGGATTCCAGTCGATCTGATCGCGCACCGCGGGATCGTGGGTCAGATATACCGCCCGATGCGAGACGGACGCGCGATGAGGCTCCGGATGCGCGACAAAGGCATATCCGGAATCATATGGCACGTTCAGCCACTTGTGGCCGTCGGTGGCCCAGGAATCCGCGAGTTGCACGCCTTCGAGCAGATGGCGATAGCGCGGGCTGGAAACCGCCCAGAGACCAAAAGCTCCATCCACATGCACCCAGGCGCCATAACGCCGTGCGATCGAAATCAAAGCAGCGAAAGGATCGCACACGCCGGTATTGATTTCGCCGGCCTGCAGTAACACGATAGCGGGGGCGGAGTTTCCCGACAGCGCGTCCGAGAGCGCACCGGGCGGAAGCGCGCCATCCGAATCGGCCGCGAGGTATTCGATACTCGCGCTGCCCAGGCCGAGCAGACGCACGGCGCGCTCAAACGATCCATGACGCTGATCGCTCGAGATGATGCGGATGGGAGGCGCGCCTGCCAGACCGCGTTCCTCGACGTTCCATGCGCACCTTTCGAGCAGCGCGTGACGCGCGGCCGCCAGGCAGGTGACGTGCGCCATCTGGCACCCGCTGACGAACGCGAAACTCGCCCCTGCCGGCAGTCCAAGAATCTGCTTGAGCCACTCGCCCGCGATTTCCTCGACAAGGGCCGCTGCCGGGCCGCTGGCTGCCATCACAGCGTTCTGATCCCATGCCGCGGCGATCCAGTCTGCGGCCAGGGCCGACGGAAGAGCGCCCCCGATGACCCACGCGAAGAATCTCCCGCCGGCCGATCCGATCACTCCAGGCTCCGCGTCGTGGACGAGTTCGGCGACGACCTGCTCCGGAGCGAGGCCGTCATTCGCCAGCGGACGCCCGAGCCGTTCACGAAGTGTGCAATGGCCGGCGGGCGCCACTACCGGACGTTGATCGAGGCTTTCGAGGTACCGGAGCGCGAGGCGGGCGGCCGTTTCGAGGGCCGCTCGGTAAGAGTTCATGAGTCATTATGGGCATCGCGCCGCAGAATGAGCTGGCCGAAAACGGACTCGTCTGCCACATAGCCGCGACCCGGTTGCCGGAAGGCGGCCTGTGACCGAGGCTACGGGTGAACGTACAGGGTGGCGGGCGTCTGCGTGGTGAACGTCGGGTTGGGAGCGGCGCCAAAGGTGATGACCAGAGGGACGGCGCCGCCGTCGGTGACCGCGGGGATCTGTACATTCATCTGCAAAATGCCCATGATGCAACCGGGGACCGGGCCGGCATACTGGACGGTGGCGGGAAGGCCGTCGATGGTCACCGTGGGATAAGGCGTGTCCCGCGGCAGCGGGGTGAGCGTGGTTGGCACAATGAACCCCGTCGGCTGGGGAATGATCGTGGGGCTCACCCAGGCTCCTTCGCCGGTCAGGTACAGCTCGACGACATCGCCCGGGTGCGCCGGAGTGGCGATGGCGTTCAGGCTCCACTCGACGGTGCCCCCGACGGTGTGGGCGTTGATGGCCGCCACGGGTCCGGTTCCCGAGCCGTTGGCCGTGAACAAGCCTGGATCGGCCTCCTGAATGGTAACCGGGAAGGTGAAGTTGCCGGAACCGAACGTGAGAATCAGGTCCTGGGCGCCGAGTTCAACCTCGTAAGGCACCTGCAGGTTGATCTGCGTGGCGCTCACGTAACTGAGAGGAGCGGCCACGCCCTCGAGCTGCACGCTAACGCCGCCGAGGGTGGTGTCCACCCAGCCCGGATTCTCATTTTCGGTCATGGTCAGGGGTGGCATGGGCCCCATGTTGACGCCAAAAACGGCCACCAGTTCACCGGGACTGATGGCCGTGCGGTCGTAGCTGGCCGAATTCAGGACCGCGCCGACGGTGGGCGCATTACTCACCGTCTCGGTAGCGCTGACGCTGCCTCCCGGCGCCGGGTTGGTAACCGTGATGGTGAGCGTCGACGGCGCCTGCAGCACGTTGGTCGGGATGGTGACGTCCAGGTGGCTGGAGTCGAGCACGGTGGGTTTAATGGCGACGGTAACTCCGGTCACGCTTACCGCCGTCGCGCTGTAGAAGTTCGTTCCGGTGATGGTGAGCATGGTGTTGCCGGAGCCGACGGGGATGGACGGCGGCCAGATGCTGGTGATGGTAGGCACCGAGGATTCCACGGTTACGGCGACGGTCAGGACCTGCGATTTTGTCGCCGTCCCGGTGCCCGAGGTGACGATGGTCACCTTGCCGTTGTAGGGCGTGCTTTGCGGGGCCAGCGTGCTGGAGTTTACGGTGAGCGTGAAGGTGGCGGGCGCGCCCGGCAGCACAATGCCGAGGGTGGGAGAAACGGTGAGCCATGCGTTCCCGGAACTGGCCGTGAAAGACACCGGCACGTTGGCGGCAAGGGCCTGAACGGTGACCGTTTGCGGAGTGGGCGGCATGGTCAGCGAGACGGTGGAGGGGTTCAGCGTCAGGCCTCCCGGGGCCAGCGTCACCACCAGCGTCACGGAGATCTGCACGGGCAGCGCGATACCGGCCACCTGGACGTCCACGATGGAGGTGTAGGTGTCGGCGGGGAGGGTGTCCGGATTCACCTGGATGCTGAGCATGACCGGCAGAGCGCCGGTGGTGGGGGTAGCGGTTACCCACGGGTCGTTGGTGACCACCGTGTAGGCTGGCGTTCCCGCGCTGGCGCGCAGGGAAACGCTTTGCGGGACCGGCATGGTGGTGTTCCCGATCTGGTAGGTGAACGTCACCGCGTTCGGCGAAGCGGAAGCAGTGAGAGGAGCCTGTGCGTTCGCGCCACCCGCGGCGGCCAGAGCCATTAAGAAAAGAGCTGTGTAATTCTTCACCACGCCGTTCTTATCGGCGGCGCTCTCCGCTGCTTGAATGTTCCGTGGGGGCTACGAAAGCCGCCTTAGCGCCATCGCAAAGGCGTCAAACGCGATGCTCTTCTGAATGTTGCGCCGCACCAATTCGGCGAGCTCATCCACCCTGCGCACTGCCGCATCGAGCCATTCGAAGCTGACCGCGCCGGCCAGATTCGCCAGCCGTTCGGCCAGATCATGGTTGCGCATGCGCTCCGGATGCCGCGACGC